>JAICGY010000141.1 GCA_025922915.1 Candidatus Methylomirabilota bacterium
CCCGCCTCGCGGCCGCCCTCTGGCTCGGCGCCACCGCCGAGCTCGTCTGGCGCCGCATCGCCCCCGGTCCCCGCACCGCTCACGAGATCGCGAGGATGGTGACCACGAGCGTCGCCATCCCCATCGCCGCCACCTACCACTGGCTCCACGCGTGGCTCACCCTCCCCCTCACGCTGGCGCGCGCGGGACGCACCGCGCGTGGCGACCCGGGTGCCGGCCTCGCGTCCCGCGCCGGGCGGGCGGTCCCGAAAGCCGTGCTGCTGGATCGCGACGGCACGCTGATCGTCGACGCCCCGTACAGCGGCGACCCCGCGCGCGTGGTCCCCATGCCGGGCGCGCGCGCCGCCGTCGACCGGCTGCGCGCCGCCGGCGTGCGCCTGGCCGTCGTTTCCAACCAGAGCGGGATCGCGCGCGGCCTCGTGACCCGCGAGCAGGTGGCCGCGGTCAACGCCCGCGTGGAGCGGGCGCTGGGCCCGCTCGGGCCCTGGCTCGTCTGCCCGCACGCGCCGGATGACGGCTGCGCGTGTCGCAAGCCTGCGCCCGGGCTGGTCCTGCGCGCGGCGGCCGCCCTCGGCGTGCGCGCAGAGGACTGCGTGCTCATCGGTGACATCGGCGCCGACGTCGAGGCCGCACGCGCCGCCGGGGCGCGCGCCATCCTCGTGCCCACGTCCGTCACCCGCCACGAGGAGATCGGGCGCGCCCCCGCGGTCGCTCCGGACCTCGGCGCCGCCGTCGACCTCCTCCTCGGGGACCGCTTGTGAGAGTTCTCCTGTGGCACGTCCACGGCTCCTGGACCACGGCCTTCGTGCAGGGAGCCCACGAGTACTTCCTTCCCGTCCTGCCCGACCGGGGGGCGGACGGCCTGGGCCGCGCGCGCACCTGGCGCTGGCCCGACACGGTGCGCGAACTGCCTCCCGAGCGGCTGCGCCGGGAGCCCCTGGACGTCGTCGTCCTGCAGCGGCCGCACGAGCTGCAGCTCGCCGAGCGATGGCTCGGCCGCCGCCCCGGCCGCGACGTGCCCGCGGTCTTCCTGGAGCACAACGCGCCCCAGGGACGGATCGCCGAGATGCGCCACGCCGTGGCCGACCGTCCGGAGCTCACGGTCGTGCACGTCACGCACTTCAACGCCCTCTTCTGGGACACGGGCGGCACGCCGACCCGCGTCATCGAGCACGGGATCGTCGACCCCGGGGAGCGCTATACCGGCGAGCTGCCGCGGGCGGCGGTGGTGATCAACGAGCCGCGGCGCCGCGGGCGCGTCACGGGGACCGACCTCCTCGGAGCGCTCGGGGCGGACGTCCCGCTCGACCTGTTCGGGATGAAGGCGGCGGAGCTGGGCGGCATCGAGGACCTGCCGCAGGCGCGCCTGCACGAGGAGATGGGCCGGCGGCGCGTCTACCTGCATCCCATCCGCTGGACCTCGCTCGGGCTCTCGCTGATCGAGGCGATGCACCTCGGCATGCCGGTGGTCGCGCTGGCCACGACCGAGGTGCCCGAAGCCGTTCCGCCCGAGGCGGGAATCGTGTCGACCCGGGTGGACGTCCTCCGCGACGGGCTGCGCCGGCTGGTGGAGGACCGGGAGCAGGCGCGCCTGATGGGCAAGGCGGCGCGCGCCGCCGCGCTCGCGCGCTACGGGCTCGGCCGCTTCCTCGCCGACTGGGATGCGCTGCTGGCGGAGGTGATCCGGTGAGCCGGTCCCGGCGCCCCGTGATGCTGGCGCTGCGAGCCCTCGGGCTCGGCGACCTGCTCACGGCGGTGCCGGCGCTGCGCGCGCTCGCCGAGGCCTTCCCCGAGCACCGTCGCGTGCTGGCCGCGCCATCGCGCCTGGCGCCGCTCGCCGCGCTCACGGGCGCCGTCGACGTCGTGCTCGACGCGCGCCCGCTGGCGCCGGTCGCGCTCGACGTCGCCCCCGACGTCGCGGTGAACCTGCACGGCCGGGGCCCGGAGAGCCACCACGTGCTGCTCGCCACGCGGCCGGGCCGGCTGCTCGCCTTCGCCCACCCGCAGGTGGCCGGCTCGCGGCACGGGCCGGAGTGGCAGGCCGAGGAGCACGAGGTCACGCGCTGGTGCCGGATGCTCGAGGCCCACGGGATCCCGGCCGATCCTTCCCGCCTCGACCTGCCGGCACCGCCGGTGCGGCCGCCGGCCGTCGCCATCGGCGCCACCCTGCTGCATCCGGGCGCGGCGAGCGCTGCGCGGCGCTGGCCCGTCGAGCGCTGGGCGGCGGTGGCGCGCGCGGAGCGCGCCGCCGGCCGCGCCGTGGCGGTGACGTCGGGCCCCGGCGAGCGCGCGCGGGGGCGGGCGGTGGCGCACGCAGCCGGGCTCGGACCCGAGGCGGTGCTGGAGGAGCTGCCGCTGCTCCACCTGGCCGCTGCCGTCGCTGCGGCGGGGCGCGTGGTCGTCGGCGACACGGGGATCGCGCACCTGGCCACGGCGCTCCGGACGCCCTCGGTCGTGCTCTTCGGTCCGTCCGCGCCGCGCCTGTGGGGACCGCCACCCGGGCGGCCCTGGCACCGCGCGCTGTGGGCGGGACGGAGCGGGGATCCGCACGGGCTCGTGCCGGATCCGGGCCTCCTCGCCATCGGCGTCGAGCACGTGCTCCAGGCGCTCGCCGCGCTCGAGGACGTGAGCACGACCGCGCCGGCGCTCCAGGAGGCGGCGTGACGGCGCCGCCGCTGCCGCGCGAGCTGCAGGTGGAGGTCACGGCGGCGTGCAATCTGCGCTGCCGCATGTGCCTCGTGCGCTACCGGCCGGCGGTGGACCGTCGCGAGGGCAGCCTCGGCCTGGACCGTCTCAAGGCGCTCGTCGACGCGCTCCCCGACCTGGAGCGCCTGACGCTGCAGGGCCTCGGCGAGCCGCTGCTCGCGCCGGACCTCATCGCCATGGTGGCGTACGCCGCCGCCCGGGGCATCGACGTCGGGTTCAACACCAACGGCACGCTGCTCACCCGCCGCATCGCCGAGCGGCTGGTGGACGCGGGCCTGGCGTGGCTCCACATCTCGCTCGACGGCGCCACGGCAGGGACCTACGAGGGGATCCGGGACGGCGCGCGGCTGGCGCACGTGGAGCGCAACGTGCGCGGGCTCGTGGAGCTCATGCGCGCGCGGCGCGCGCAGCGGCCGGCGCTCTCGCTCGTGGTCGTCGCGATGCGACGCAACGTGGCGGAGCTAACCGGCGTCGTCCGGCTCGCAGCCGAGTGGGGCGTGCCCACCGTCCGCGTCCAGAACCTCGCGCACTCCTTCAGCGACACCGAGCGCGAGGGCGCCTACCGGGCGATCCGCGAGTTCACCGAGGCGGAGGCGCTCTGGCAGGGCGACATGCCGGCGGACGCGGCCTTCGCCGAGGCGCGGCGCGTCGCCGAGGCGTCGGGTGTGGCGCTGCGGCTACCCACCGTCGAGCCGGCGGCGCCCGCCCGCCCGCCAGGCACGCCCGGCTGTGTCTGGCCGTGGACGGGCGCCTACGTGCGCCACGACGGCGGCGTGCAGCCGTGCTGCATGCTGATGGGCGAGGACCGCGGCGTCCTGGGCGACGTCCGCACGGCGTCCTTCGCGACGGTGTGGGCGGGGTCCGTTTACGAGAGGTTCCGCGAGGCGCTCGAGGGGGACCGGCCGCCGGAGGTCTGCCGCGGCTGCTCGATGTACCGGGGAGTGTTCTGACCATGCGGCAGCGCGCGCGTCACGAGCGCGGCGCCCGTGGCCATGAGCGCCGCCGACACCAGATAGACGGCCTGCAGGCCGAGAGTCTCGATGACGAGCGCGCCCAGGAACGGCCCGAGCATGCCGCGCACGCCGGCCAGGGTGGCGCCGATCGCCGCGTACTGCGCCACCCGGCGCGCGCCCGCCAGCTCGATGGTGGCGAGCATCCAGACCAGATCCAGCCCGGTGTGCATCAGCGACTCGGCGACGGAGGCGACGATGAGCGCCCGGGGCGTGGGAGCCAGATGACTGGCCACGAAGTAGACGAGGGGTGTCAGCGTGCCGATCGCGTACACCGTGCGCAGCGTCACGACGGCCGAGCCCCGGTCGGCGAGCCGGCCCCAGACGAGGTTGCCGACGAGCGCAGCCCCCGCCCCGGCCGCCGAGAAGACGCCCACCTGGGCCGGCGTGGCCCGGACGACGTCGGCGAGCAGGATCGGAGTGGCGGGCATCTGGACCCAGATGCCCGCGCCGAAGACGAACGAGGCGAGGAGCAGCCGCCGGTAGACCACGTCGCCGCGCAGGGCGCGCCACGCCTCGCGCAGCGCGGTGCGCTCGCGGGCCGCGCCGGCGGGCACGACCGCCACCGGCAGGCTCCACTGCCGGAGGCTGGCCGCCATGCCGACCACGCCGGCCGCGCAGAACACCCACCGGTAGTCCACGCGACCCAGCAGGTGCCCGGCGCCGAGCGCCAGCACGGCGGCCAGCACCGCGCCCGTCACCCGCACGGTCCCGAGCGCCCGGCCGCGCGACTCGCGCGGGTAGACCTGCTGGACGAGGGCGGCCTGGGCGGGGCCCGAGATCGTGCCCAGCAGCGTCCCGCCGACCAGCACGCCGACGAACGGCCAGGGGGTCTGGATGAACGGGACGAGCAGGAACAGGCTCCGGGCCAGCACCCCGGGCCACACCACGTAGGGCAGGGGCCGCCGGCTGTCCACCACCCGGGCGAGCACGAGCGAGAGCAGCAGGCAGGCGGCGTTGGCCGCGGCCAGGACCGAGAGGTGCAGGGGCGTGGCGCCGAGCTCGCGCCGGAGGATCAGCCCCGTGAACGGGCCGGTGAGGCCCGCGAACGTGGTGAACAGCAGCATGACGGAGATGTCGATGCGCAGCGTGCGCCGGACGTCGGGGGAGAAGTCCAGCAGCCGCTGCGGATCGAGAGCGGGCAGGAGACGCGAGAGACGGATCGGTAACGAGGACGGCACGGGTGTGAAACTCTTTTCCTACTCCCGCGGATTCTAGCTACGGACCTCCGCCGTCTGGGAAGGAAATTTCGCACTGGCGATTGTGAGTGCTACATCGTCGCGCCGGCCCGGACGCCGGCGCGGCGGAGGAGCGGCATGAAGCGCATCGCGATGATCAGCGAGCACGCCTCCCCCCTGGCGATGCTGGGCGGCGTGGACGCCGGCGGCCAGAACGTCTACGTCGGGCAGCTCGCGCGCCACCTGGCCGCCATCGGCTACGAGGTGGACGTCTTCACCCGGCTGGACAGCGCCGGCCTGCCGGAGACGGCGCGCTGGGCGCCGGGCGTGCGCATCGTCCACGTGCCGGCCGGCCCGGCCGAGTTCGTGCGGAAGGAGGATCTCCTGCCGCACATGGAGGAGTTCACGGAGAACATGGGGCGGTTCGTGCGCCGCCAGCGCAGCCGCTACCACCTGGTGCACGCGAACTTCTGGATGTCGGGGCTCGTGGCGGCGGAGCTGCGGCGCACGATCGGGCTGCCCTTCGTGATCACCTTCCACGCCCTGGGCCGGGTGCGACGCGCCCACCAGCGAGGGGCCGACGAGTTCCCCGACGTGCGCTTCGACGTGGAGGACCGCATCGTGGCCGAGGCCGACCACCTCGTGGCGGAGTGCCCCCAGGAGGAGGAGGACCTGATCCGGTACTACAACGCCGACCCGGCCCGCATCTCCATCATCCCCGGGGGCTTCGACCCCGCCGAGTTCGCGCCGGTGTCCAAGCCACTCGCCCGCGTCTCGCTCGGCCTCGATCCCGACGAGCCTGTCGTGCTCCAGCTCGGCCGGCTGGTGCCCCGCAAGGGCGTGGACGCGGTCATCCGTGGCGTCGCCCGCCTCCGCCGGGACCACGGCGTCTCGGCCCGGCTGCTCATCGTGGGCGGCGAGACCAACGACCCGGACCCCGGTGCCACGCCCGAGATCGGGCGCCTGCAGGCGATCGCGCGGGACGAGGGGGTGGCGGACGCGGTCGTCTTCGTGGGCCGGCGGGGCCGCGAGATGCTCCGCCACTACTACAGCGCCGCCGACGTCTTCGTCACCACGCCGTGGTACGAGCCGTTCGGGATCACGCCGGTGGAGGCGATGGCGTGCGGGACCCCGGTCATCGGCGCCAACGTCGGCGGCATCAAGTTCACCGTCCGGGACGGCGAGACCGGCTACCTGGTGCCTCCCGAGGACCCGGGGGCCATCGCCGAGCGCATCGCGCACCTCTTCCGCCACCCGCGGCTCATGACGGTCTTCCGGCGCCAGGCGATCCGGCGCGCCAACGACCTCTTCACGTGGCGTCACGTCGCCAGCGGCGTCGCGACCCTGTACGAGGAGGTGCTGGCCGCCGGCGATCCGCGGCGGCGCGCCCAGGCGGGTCACCTGGCCGTCGTCGACGGCTGGTTCGACGACCTGATCGAGACGCTCCGGGAGTCGCGCCGGCGCCTGCGCAGCGGGCTCGTCGAGGCGGCGGAGACCATCCAGGCCACGCTCGCCGCCGGCGGCAAGGTCCTCGTGTGCGGCAACGGAGGGAGTGCCAGCCAGGCCCAGCACCTCGCCGGCGAGCTCATGGGCCGCTTCAAGGTCGACGGCCGGCGGGCGCTGGCCGCGATCGCCCTCACCGCGGACACCGCGGTGCTGACGGCGTGGGCCAACGACGTCGGCTACGAGGACGTCTTCGCCCGCCAGGTCGAGGGGCTGGGCCGGCCGGGGGACGTGCTCATCGGGCTCAGCACGAGCGGGCGGTCGGCGAACGTCGTTCGCGCCTTCGAGGCGGCCCGCCGGGCCGGCCTGCGCACCATCGCGCTCCTCGGGGGCGACGGCGGACGCGTGCAGGCGCTGGCGGACGTCGCGGTCACGGTGCCCTCCGGTGACACGCAGCACGTGCAGGAGGTGCACACGACCGTGCTCCACCTGCTCTGCGCGCTCGTGGAGGAGCGGTTGATGGGCGCCCCGGCCGTTCCGCCGCGCGCCCGCTGGGAGCCCGCCGAGCGCGCGACGCGCGCGCGGGCGGCCTGACGTGGCCCGCGTGGCCCCGAGCGCGCCTCCCGGGCCGGCCGCCCTCCTGCAGGGCCGGGTGGCGCTCGTCACCGGCGGCGGGGGCGGGCTCGGCGCGGCCCTCTGCCGGGCCCTCGGGGCGGCGGGCGCCACCGTCGCCGTCGCCGACGTGCGCCCCGAGGCGGCGGCGCGCGCCGCCGGCGCCGTGAGCGAGGTGGGCGGGACGGCCGTGCCGGTGGCGCTCGACGTTACCGACGAGCGGGCGACGGCCCGGATCGTGCACGACCTGGTCGCGCGGCTGGGTGCCCTCGACGTGCTGATCAACAACGCCGGCGTGGACGTCACCGTCCCGTTCGACGCGCTCGCCGTCGAGGACTGGGACCGGATCCTGGCCGTCAACCTTCGCGGCCCGTTCCTCATGGCGCGGCAGGCGTTCCCGCTGATGCGCGCACGAGGCCGCGGCCACATCGTCAACATCGTCTCCACCGCGGCCAAGCGGGCGTGGGCCAATGCCAGCGCGTATCACGCCAGCAAGTGGGGCCTCCTCGGCCTCAGCCACGCGCTGCACGTCGAGGGGCGCCCGCACGGGGTGAAGGTGACCGCCGTCATCGCCGGCGGGATGCGGACGCCGTTCCTGCTCGATCGCTTCCCGGAGCTCGATCCCGGCCTGCTCCAGGACGCCGCGAACGTGGCGGCCACGGTCGTGCATGTCCTGACTCAGCCGGACGAGACGGTGATCCCGGAGGTGACCGTGCTTCCCCTACGCGAGACCTCGTGGCCGTGACGCTCGCCGCGATCGTCGAGCGGTTCGCCGCCCTGCACGTCCTCGTCATCGGCGAGACGATGCTGGACTGTTACCTGCACGGCTCGACCGGGCGCCTGTGCCGCGAGGCGCCGGTGCCCATCGTGGACGTGGCGCACCGGCAGGAGACGCCGGGCGGCGCCGGCAACACCGCGGTCAACGTCGCCCGCCTGGGGGCCCGCGTGACGTTCGTCTCCGTCACCGGGGACGACGCGGAGGGCGCGGCGGTGCTGCGCGCGCTCGACCAGGCGGGGATCGACGTGGAGGGCGTCTTCCGGCAGCCGGGCCGGCGGACGCTCGCCAAGCACCGTCTGCTCGCCGGCAGCCAGATGCTCGTCCGCTACGACCAGGGCACGACGGCCGCCGCGCCGCCCGAGATCGAGGCCGCGCTGGTCCGGCGCCTCGGCGCCCTGCACGCCGCCCACGACGTCGTGCTGGTGTCCGATTACGGGTACGGCGTGCTGACGCCCGGGGTCATCGCCGCCCTCGCACGCGCGCAGCGCCGGGCGCCGCGCCCGCTCCTCGTCGACTCGAAGACGCTCCCCGCCTTCCGGCGCGCCGGCGTGACGGCCGTCAAGCCGAACTGGACGGAGGTGCTCGAGCTCATCGGCCACCGCATCCCGCCTCCACGCGGCGAGCGGGCGGCGTTCCTGGGCCACCACGGTGCGCGCCTGCTGGAGGCGACGGGCGCCCAGATCGCCGCCGTGACGCTGGACACGGAGGGGGCGCTGTTCTTCGAGCGGGGGCGTCCCGTGTACCGCACCTACGCCCGTCCCGTCGAGCACCAGCGCGCCACGGGCGCCGGCGACACGTTCCTCGCCGCGCTGGGGCTGGCGCTCGGCGCCGGCGCCGACCTCGCCGCGGCCGCCGAGCTCGCCTCGGCCGCCGCCGGCGTCGTCGTCGGCAAGGACGCCACGGCCACGTGCACGGCCGCCGAGCTCCGGGCGGCGGTCACGCCGGCCGACAAGCACGTGAGCGACGTGGCGTCGCTCGTGGCGCGCCTGCAGCTCCACCGGCGGGCCGGGCACCGCGTCGTGCTCACCAACGGCTGCTTCGACATCCTGCACTCCGGCCACATCGCCTACCTCAGCCAGGCGAAGGCCCTGGGCGACGTCCTCGTCGTCGGGCTCAACTCCGACGCCGGCGTCCGGCGGCTCAAGGGCCCGGCGCGCCCCATCAATGGCCTCGCGGACCGCGCGGCCGTGCTCGCCGCGCTGAGCGCCGTGGACCACATCGTCGCCTTCGACGAGGACAGCCCGGTGGCGCTCGTCCGCGCCGTGCGGCCCGACGTGTTCGTCAAGGGCGGCGACTACACGCTCGACCGGCTCCCCGAGGCCGCGGTGGTGCGCGAGCTCGGCGGGGTCGTCCGGATCCTGCCCTACGTGGGGGACCGTTCGACGACCTCGATCATCGAGCGCATCGCCCGGCAGACGCCGCGGCTCGAGAACATCGCGTGAGCGGCTGGGCCGACGCGCGCCGGGTGCTCGCCGTGCGGCTCGATGCCCTCGGCGACGTGCTGATGACGACGCCCGCGCTGCGCGCGCTCCGGGCGGCGCGGCCGGACCGGCACCTCACGCTGCTGACCTCGCCGGCCGGCGCCTCCGTCGACGCTCTCGTGCCGGAGGTGGACGAGGTGATCGCCTACGAGGCGCCGTGGATGAAGGCCTCGCGGCCGCGCCCGGACGCGACCACGGAGCACGCCATGGTCGCGCGCCTGCGCGAGGGCCGGTTCGATGCCGCCGCTGTCTTCACG
>JAICGY010000142.1 GCA_025922915.1 Candidatus Methylomirabilota bacterium
CGAGGACACGCGGCGGGTGTTCCAGCTGCGCTCCCGGCTGGTCCAGGAGCTGCGGCGGTTCTTCGACGCGCGCGGGTTCGTCGAAGTCGAGACACCGATGATGCAGCCGATTCCCGGGGGTGCGATCGCCCGCCCGTTCCGCACGCACCACAACGCCCTCGACATGGACCTCTATCTGCGGATCGCGCCCGAGCTCTACCTGAAGCGGCTGCTCGTGGGCGGGCTGGAGCGCGTGTACGAGATCAACCGGAGCTTCCGGAACGAGGGGATCTCGACCCAGCACAACCCCGAGTTCACGATGCTCGAGTTCTACCAGGCCTACGCCGACTACACCGACCTGATGGAGCTGACCGAGACGCTCTTCGCCGAGCTGGCGCAGACGCTGCTCGGGCGGCCGACGCTCGCGTGGGGCCCCCACGCCATCGACCTCACGCCGCCCTGGCCGCGCCTGCCGTTCTTCGCCGCCGTCTCGGGGCCGCTGGGCATCGCGGTGACGCCCGACACGCCGGCCGAGGTGGTGGCCCGCGCCGCCGCCGCGCGGGGCGTGGCCGCATCCCCGACGAGCGCGTCCGAGACCTGGAAGGAGGTCTTCGAGACGCTCGTGGAGCCCACGCTGGTGCAGCCGACCTTCGTCGTCGACTTCCCGATCGCGCTCTCGCCGCTGGCCCGGAAGAAGCGAGACGAGCCGCGGCTCGTGGACCGCTTCGAGCTCTACGTCGGCGGGCGGGAGCTGGCCAACGCGTACAGCGAGCTGAACGACCCCCAGGACCAGCTGGCGCGCTTCCGCGAGCAGGCGGCGCTGCTGGCCCGCGGCGACGAGGAGGCCCACTGGCTCGACGAGGACTACGTGCGGGCGCTCGAGTACGGCATGCCGCCCGCCGCCGGCGAGGGCATCGGCATCGATCGGCTCGTGATGCTCTTCGCCGATCAGCCGTCGATCCGCGAGGTGATCCTCTTCCCCCATCTCCGGCCGGAAGGCGGCAGCGCGTGAGCCGGGGGCTGCCGTTCGAGCTGTTCCTGGGCCTGCGCTACCTCGGCTCGCGCGGCAATCGCGCCAACCTCTCGCTCTTCGTGTGGATCGGCGTGGGCGGGGTGTTCCTGGGCGTGGCCGCCCTCATCGTCGTCCTCGCGGTGATGACCGGGTTCCAGGAGGGCATCCGCGACCGGATCATCGCCGCCAACCCGCACCTGCTGGTCTTCCAGGGCGGGGCCGACGGGATGCCGGAGGCCGCCGGGGTCGCGGAGCGGGTCCGCCGCCTCCCCGGGGTGCGCGCGGCCACCCCGTTCGTGCTCCAGCAGGCCCTGTTCACCGGCCCGGGCGGCGGGGCGCACGGGGGCCTGGTGCGCGGGGTGGACGTGGACGATCCCGCCGTGCGCGAGGACCTGGGCGGTCAGGTGCGCCGCGGTGACCTGCAGGGCTTCGCCGCGGGCGAGCCCGTGGTGCTGCTCGGCGCGGAGCTCGCGCGGCTCCTCGGCGTGGTGCCCGGCGACTCCGTGACGCTGATCTCGCCGAAGGGCGCGGTCACCGCCGTCGGCCTCGTGCCCAAGATGCGCCGGTACCCGGTGGCGGCGACGATCGAGGTGGGCATGCACGAGTTCGATGCCTCGATGGCCTACCTGCCGCTGGCGGCGGCCCGCGACTTCGCGGGCCTGGCCGGGGCGACGGGCGTCGAGGTGAAGCTCGCCGATCCGTTCGACGCCCGGCGCGTGGGGCAGACGGTCGCCACCACCCTGGGCTTCCCGTACTGGGTCCGCGACTGGATGGACATGAACCGCAACCTCTTCGCCGCCCTGCAGCTCGAGAAGCTGGCGCTCTTCGTGATCGTCACGATCATCGTGCTCGTCGCGGCCTTCGCCATCATCGGGCACCTCGTGCTGCTCGTGGCCGACAAGCGCAAGGAGATCGGCATCCTCAAGGCCATCGGCGCCACCGGCTCGTCGATCACCACGGTCTTCTTCGCGGTGGGGATGACGATCGGGGTGATCGGGACGCTCGCCGGGAGTCTCGTGGGGCTCACGCTGATCTGGGTGCAGAACACCTGGAAGGTGATCCGCCTCGCCGGCGACGTGTACCAGATCGACCACCTGCCGATGCGGCTGACCCCGCTCGACTTCGTGATGGTGATCGGCGCCACGCTCCTGCTCTCGTTCTTCGCCACCATCATCCCGGCGCGCCGGGCGGGTGCCCTGCAGCCGGTCGACGTGCTGCGGTACGAATGACGGCGTCCGGGCCGCTCCTCGTCGCCGACGGCCTGGAGAAGGAGTACCGGAGCGGGCCGGAGGTCGTCCGCGTCCTGCGCGGGGTCTCGCTCGTGCTGCAGCCCGGCGAGATGGTCGCGCTCGTCGGGGCGTCCGGCGTCGGCAAGTCCACGCTGCTCCACCTCCTGGGCGCCCTCGACCGCCCGAGCGCCGGCCGGGTCCTGTTCGACGGCGCGGACCTGTTCGGGCGGGGGGAGGCGGGGCTGGCGCGGTACCGACGGCAGGAGGTCGGGTTCGTCTTCCAGTTCTACAACCTCCTCGCGGAGATGTCGGCCCTGGAGAACGCCATGCTGCCCGCGCTCATCGCGCGCCGGCCCGCCCGCGAGGCCCGCGAGCGGGCGGCGGCGTCGCTCGCCGCCGTCGGGCTGGGCGACCGCCTCCGGCATCGGCCCGGAGAGCTGTCGGGCGGCGAGCAGCAGCGGGTCGCGGTGGCGCGCGCCCTCATCAACGGCCCGCGGCTCATCCTCGCCGACGAGCCGACGGGGAACCTGGATCCGAAGACGAGCGAGGTGATCTACGACCTCTTCGGACAGCTGCAGGCGGAGCGGGGCATCGCGTTCCTCATCGCCACCCACAACCCCGATCTCGCCCGGCGCGCCGAGCGCGGCTATCGCATCGTCGAGGGCCGTGCGCGGCCGCTCGGGGGCGGGTCCGACGAGGTCGCGGGCGTCGGCGTGTAGATGGCTCGAGATTCGCACGCTCGCTGAATTCGTGAGAAAAAGGGCTAGCAGGTCCCGGAGGCCGGGATATACTGTGACCGGGTTCAGTAACTAGGCGTCGCGAAAGGAAATTCGCCACCGAAGTAGTTCGGGAAGGGGTGGGGGGCCAACAGTGTTCGAACGGTTCACCGAGCGCGCGCGACGGGTCATCATCCTGGCTCGCGAGGAGGCGGGGCGCTTCCGTCACGATTTCGTGGGCACCGAGCACGTCCTGCTCGGCCTGATCCGTGACGGGGAAGGCATCGCCACCGCGGTGCTGCAGCGGCTGGGGCTCCGGCTCGAGACCGTCAAGGCCGAGGTCGAGCGGGCTCTCGCCGGCTTTCCCAAGACCCTGACCTTCGGCGAGGTGCCGTTCACGCCGCAGGCCAAGCGGGTCCTGGAGCTGTCGATCGAGGAGGCGCGTCAACTCGGGCACAACTACATCGGCACCGAGCACCTGCTCCTCGGCCTGATGAAGGAAGGCCAGTCCATCGCGGCGAAGATCCTCGAGTCGCTCGGGGCCCGCCTGGACGAGGTCCGCCAGGAGACGCTGGCGCTCCTCGGCGACCAGTACTATCCGCGGCCGAAGAAGCGCTCGCAGACCCCGGTGCTGGACGAGTTCGCCCGGGACCTCACGCAGCTCGCCCGGGAGACCAAGCTGGACCCGGTGATCGGGCGCGAGCAGGAGATCGAGCGCGTCATCCAGATCCTCGCGCGCCGCACGAAGAACAACCCCGTGCTCATCGGCGAGCCGGGCGTGGGCAAGACGGCGATCGTGGAGGGCCTGGCCCAGAAAATCATCTCCCACGACGTGCCCGACGTCCTGGTGAGCAAGCGTCTGCTCCAGCTCGACCTGGGCGCGCTCGTGGCCGGGACGAAGTACCGCGGCCAGTTCGAGGAGCGCCTGAAGGCCGTGATGAAGGAGATCCGGCAGTCGGAGAACGTCATCCTGTTCCTCGACGAGCTGCACACGCTCATCGGAGCGGGGGCGGCCGAGGGCGCGATCGACGCCTCCAACATGCTGAAGCCCGCGCTGTCCCGCGGCGAGATCCAGACCATCGGCGCCACCACGCTCGACGAGTACCGCAAGTACATCGAGAAGGACGGGGCGCTCGAGCGGCGGTTCCAGCCGGTCATCGTGAAGGCCCCGACCGTCCCCGAGGCGATCGAGATCATCAAGGGGCTGCGGCACAAGTACGAGGCCCACCACCGGGTGAAGATCACCGAGCAGGCGATCAACGCGGCCGTGCACCTCGCCGACCGCTACATCACCGATCGCCAGCTGCCCGACAAGGCGATCGACGTCATCGACGAGGCGTCCTCCCGCACGCGGCTGATGGCCCTGACCCCGCCCGCCGAGCTCAAGGAGATCGAGCGGGAGCTGGAGCGGGTGCGCCGCGAGAAGGACATGTACCTCGAGGCCCAGGAGTTCGAGAAGGCCGCCTCCCTGCGCGAGAAGGAGAAGGTGCTCCAGCATCGCGAGGAGGAAGGGAAGCGGGAGTGGGAGCGGAACAAGGGCAAGGGCGTCCAGTCGGTCGGCGAGGAGGACATCGAGTTCATCGTCTCCCGTTGGACGGGCATCCCGCTCGCCAAGCTGGAGGAGAAGGAGTCCCAGAAGCTCGCCCGGATGGAGGAGGCGCTCCACGGCCGGATCATCGGCCAGGACGACGCCGTCAAGGCCGTTGCCCGCGCCATCCGCCGCTCGCGCGCCGGGCTCAAGGACGCCAAGCGGCCGGTGGGCTCGTTCGTCTTCCTCGGCCCCACCGGCGTGGGCAAGACGGAGCTCGCCCGGGCCCTCGCCGAGTACCTGTTCGGCGACGAGAACGCCCTGATCCGGGTCGACATGTCGGAGTACATGGAGAAGTTCTCGGTCTCGCGGCTCCTCGGCGCCCCGCCCGGCTACGTGGGCTACGAAGAGGGCGGGTTCCTGACCGAGAAGGTCCGCCGGCGCCCGTACTCGGTCGTGCTGTTCGACGAGATCGAGAAGGCGCATCCGGACGTGTTCAACATGATGCTCCAGGTCCTGGACGACGGGCGGTTGACGGACTCGCTCGGGCACGTGGTGGACTTCAAGAACACGATCCTGATCATGACGTCGAACCTCGGCACGAGCCTGCTCGGCAAGAAGATCACGCCGGGCTTCCTGACCGAGTCCGACGAGGCCTCCTACGAGAAGATGAAGGACCGGGTGATGGAGGAGCTCAAGCGCGCCTTCCGCCCCGAGTTCATCAACCGGATCGACGACATCATCGTGTTCCACTCGCTGTCGGTGGTGCACATCAAGGCGATCATCCGGCTCATGGTCGAGCGCATCAACAAGCAGCTCGCCGAGAAGGGGATCGAGATCCTGCTCACGCCGGCGGCCGAGGATGCCCTGGTGGAGAAGGGCTACGATCCGACCTACGGCGCGCGCCAGCTGCGGCGCACCATCCAGAAGCACATCGAGGATCCGCTCGCCGAGGCGATCGTGCGAGGGCAGATGGGCGAGCACGCCCGGGTGGAGGTCGACGTCGAAGGCGGGACCTTCACCTTCCGGGAGGCGCCTCCGCAGGCCGCCGACGCCCCGCTCGCGCTTGCTGAGCACTGACAGACGGTCCGCGCGAGCCTGACCGTCCGGTGAGTGCGGCGGGGCGCGTCCATCGGGCGTGGGGGATCGCCCTCGTAGCGCTCGTGTGGCTGACGACGCTCGCGGAGGCGCAACCCCGGCCCGTCATCATCAAGGAGCTGACCGTCGAGGGCCACCGCCGGGTGCAGGAGGCCGTCATCCTCGGGCGCGTGCGCTCCATGATCGGGGCCCCCTTCAACCCGTCCCAGGCCTCGGAGGACCTGCGCTCGATCTTCAACCTGGGCTTCTTCGACGACGTCCAGCTCCGCGTCGAGGACTTCGAGGGCGGCGTCAAGCTCACGTTCGTCGTGGCCGAGCGGCCCTTCGTGCGCGACGTGGAGTTCGTCGGCACCTCCCGGCTGTCCGCCGAGGACCTGCGCGAGCAGATCGCGCTGCGGCTCGGCAGCGTCTACAACCCGGTCGACGTCCAGCGGGCGCGCGAGCGGCTGCGGGAGGCCTACGAGGACGAAGGGTACTTCGAGGTCCAGATCACCCCGAACGTCGAGAAGTTCGCCGACGGCGACGTGAAGGTGACCTTCACCATCAACGAGGGGCGCCGGATCACCATCGACCGCATCGTCGTCCGCGGCAACGAGGGGCTGACCGACGAGCAGATCAGGGAGGCGATGGCGACCCGGGAGCGCCAGTACTTCATCCTCCGCGGCACCGTCCAGCGCCAGCGGCTGGAGGAGGACATGGACCGCATCGTGGCCCGCTACCAGGACGCCGGCTACGTCCAGGCGCGCGTCGAGCGGCACGAGGCGACGGTGGATCGGGAGCGCGCGCGGGTCACCATCACCATCGACGTCGTCGAGGGCCCGCGGTTCACGGTGGGAGACGTGACGGTCACCGGCGTGACGCTGCTGCCCGAGGACGAGGTCCGGCGTCAGCTGCGGTTCAAGCGCGGGGACGTGTTCTCGCGGACGGCCCTGCGGGAGGGGACGCGCCGGATCACCGATCTCTACAGCACCGTCGGCCGGGCCTCGGCCGACGTGGTGCCCCGGACGGACCAGACGCCGCAGAACACGGTCAACGTGACGGTGGAGGTCACGGAGGGGCCCGAGGTCTACGTCGAGCGCATCAACATCACGGGCAACACGCGCAGCGAGGACCGCATCCTCCGGCGGGAGATCCCCATGGTCGAGGGCGATCTCTTCACCCTGCAGAAGCTGCGGCGGGCGCGGCAGCGGCTGGTCAACCTGGGCTACTTCGAGACCGTCAACGTGACGACGCAACCCGGCGCCGACAAGGGCCGCATCATCGTCAACGTGGACGTGACGGAGCGACCGACCGGCCTCTTCTCGATCGGCGGCGGCTTCTCGTCCGTCGACAGCTTCATCGGCTCGATCGACCTCGCCCAGAACAACTTCCTGGGCCGGGGCTGGCAGGTCGGTCTCCGGCTCCGCGTGGGAGGCCGCAGCCAGCAGGGGATCCTCTCGTTCACCGAGCCCTGGCTCTTCGACCGCCCGCTCTCCGCCGGCTTCGACCTGTTCAGCACACAGCGCGAGTACCCGGAGTACGACTACGAGACCCTGGGCGGCAACCTGCGGGTCAGCCACCCCTTCCAGGAGTACTGGCGCTGGCTGCTCTCGTATCGCCTGACCCGCGACACCATCGAGGACGTCGAGAGTTTGGCCGAGCGGTCCCTGCTGGCCGACGAGATCGGCACGCGCTGGACGTCGATGGTCAGCGGGGCGGTCACCCGCGACAGCCGGGACAACATCATCGCGCCCACCCGGGGCAGCCAGGCGCTGCTCCAGCTCGACGTCGCCGGCCTCGGGGGCGACTCGCAATACGTGAAGACCGTCGGGTTCGTCAGCTACTTCTGGCCGATCTGGCTCGGGCACGTGATCTCCGCGCGGGCGGAGGCGGGGTACGCGTTCGGCTGGGGCGGCGAGGAGGTGCCGGTCTTCGAGCGCTTCTACCTGGGCGGGCCGAACACCGTCCGCAGCTTCAAGAACCGGCGGCTGTCGCCGAGGGACGACGACGGCACGCGCATCGGCGGCACCAGCGAGGTCATCGGCAACCTGGAGTACATCGTGCCGCTGCCGTTCAACTTCCGGCTGGCGGCCTTCTTCGACATCGGCAACGCGTACGGCTTCGGGACGAAGTTCGATCTGACCGACACGCGGGAAGCCGCCGGCGGGGGCGTGCGGTGGCTGTCGCCGTTCGGCCCGATCCGCGTCGACTACGGCGTGAACCTCGATCGCCGCGAGGGCGAGGACTTCGGAGCGCTGCACTTCTCGGTCGGCTCGCCGTTTTGAGGAGGCGTGGATGAACGTCTTGACGGGGCTCGTGGTGGGGCTGGCGATGATCCTGGGCGCGGGCGTTCCCGGGACGGCGGCGCAGCCGGCGGCGCCCGCGCCGCCGGCCGCGACGAGTCGCATCGCGTTCATCGACGTGCAGCGCGTCCTGGCGCGGTCGGCGGCCGGGGTGGCGGCGCGCGAGCAGCTCGAGCGCGAGAAGACGGCGATGCAGAAGGAGATGGACGGCAAGCGCCAGGAGCTCGAGAAGCTCCGGGACGAGCTCGAGAAGAAGGGGCCGCTGATGAGCGTCGACGCGCGCCGGGAGAAGCAGGAGCAGTTCGATCGCAAGCGCCGCGACGCGGCGCGGCTCGCCGACGACCTCCAGAAGGAGCTCGAGAAGAAAGAGCAGCAGCTGCTCCAGCGGGTGCTGCAGGAGATCTCCGGGATCATCGAGCGGTTCGGGAAGGAGCGCGGCTACCACCTGATCGTGGAGCGGCGTGGGGCCGTCGTCCTGTACGCCGCCGCGGAGGCCGATCTCACCGACGAGATCATCCGCGTGTATGATCAGCAGGCGTCGACGAAGGGGAAGAAGTAGCGGCGATGGCCAGGGCCGGCTTCACGCTCGGCGAGCTCGCGAAGGCGCTGCAGGCGGACCTCGAGGGCGATCCGGGGCACGTCGTCACCGGGGTCGCGCCGCTGGACACCGCCGGCCCCGAGCAGATCTCCTTCCTCATCGATCCCCGCTATCGTGCCGCGGCCCGCGGCTCCCGGGCCGGCGCCTTCCTGGCCCCGCCGGGCGTCGCCGACCTGCCCGGTCCGATCCTGCGCTGCGCCGCGCCCCAGCGGGCGCTCATCGACCTCCTGCGCCTCTTCCATCCCGCCGTCCCCCCGCCCCCCGGCGTGCACCCCACGGCGGTGGTGGCGCCGGACGCGCGGATCGACCCGAGCGCCTCGGTGGGGCCGCTGAGCGTGGTGGAGGCGGGCGCGGTGCTGGGGGCCCGCGTGCACCTGCAGGCGCTGGTGTACGTCGGCCGCGCGGTCGAGATCGGCGAGGCGTCGATGCTCTACCCGCACGTGACCCTCCGGGAGGGCGTCCGGCTGGGGCGGCGCGTCGTCGTCCACCCGGGGGCGGTGCTCGGCGGCGACGGCTTCGGCTTCGCCTTCGACGGCGCCGTGCACCAGAAGATCCCCCAGCTCGGGGGCGTGCTGGTCGAGGACGACGTCGAGATCGGCGCCAACACGACCATCGACCGGGCGACCTTCGGGGACACGATCGTGCGCCGGGGCACCAAGATCGACAACCTGGTGCAGGTCGGTCACAACGTCGAGGTCGGCGAGCACTCGCTGCTCGTGGCGCAGGTCGGCATCTCCGGCTCCTCGCGCCTCGGCCGGGGCGTCGTCCTCGCCGGGCAGGTCGGCGTGGCCGACCACGTCACCCTGGGCGACGGCGTGATGGCGGCCGCCCAGGCCGGCATCCCGTCCGACGTGCCGGCGGGGGCGAAGGTGCTCGGCACGCCCGCCCGGCCCGTCATGCAGGCCAAGCGGATCATGGCCGCCGAGAGTCGTCTTCCCGAGCTGCTGCAGCGCGTCCGTGCGCTCGAGCAGCGGCTGGCCCGTCTCGCCGGCGAGCCCAGCGAC
>JAICGY010000143.1 GCA_025922915.1 Candidatus Methylomirabilota bacterium
GCCACCAGGGACTGGAGGACGAAGCCGCCGGCGAAGGAGTCGAGGGCGAAGAGCGCGGCGAGCCCCCGGATGCGGGCGGTGGACGCGGACACGGCGGTCGAGGGGCGAGCGGGAGCGGGCCGCGCGGGGAGGGCCAGGTAGGCGGCGACCTGCGCCAGCGCCCCCACGAGAAACACGACGAACAGCGTCCGCGGATCGGACGCCAGGGCCACCGTCGCCGCGCCCAGGGCGGCCGCGAGGTAGCCCAGGAGGTTGTAGACGCCGAGGGCGCTCGTGCGCCGGGCCGGTGTCACCGCCCGGGCGATCGCCACCTGCTCGATCGTGAGGAACGGGCCGGTCTCGCCGGCTCCCACCGCCACGTTGCCCAGCATCGCGGCGAGCACGACCAGGGCCGGGTGCCGCGTCGCGAGCAGCAGGAGCGCGGCGACCGCGGAGAGCCCGGAGAGCCCCAGGAGGACGGCCCGGCTCCCCAGCCGCTCGGCGGGCAGCCGCACCGCCCAGGTGAGGCCGGCGCTGCCGAGCAGCGTCAGCGTGATGGACGCGCCGATGCCCTCCGGACCCAGGCCCAAGTCGCTCAAGTACACCGGCAGGAGGACGCCGAGAAACCCGTAACAGTACGTGCGGAACGCCTTCGCGCAGTAGAGCGGGATCATCCGGGCCCGCCGCGGGCGGACCGCGCCCGGATCATGCGTCTCGGAGGCCTTGACATTCACTCAACAAGAGACGAGTATTACCGCCACGGTACGAACGGGTGCTGGAGGTGTCCGGATGAACCGAGTGGAGCACGTGCTGTACGACGAGGTGACGGGGCTTCTCGACCGGCTGGCGACGACCGTGCCGGGCGGCAGCCTCGCCGAGGCGGGCGGTCACCCGCTGCTGCGCAGCCGCCTCGAGCAGGCGGAGGGCGATCTGGCTGCGGCCCGCGACGCGGTGATCGAGGGCTACGGCCGGTGGCGACGGGCGCTGGAGGACGTCGAGAACCTCTGGGCGCTGGCGGCGTGGCGGTCAGCCGCGGCCGAGGAGGCGTCCGAGCAATCCCCGCCGCTCGCCGCCTGAAATGGGCGGGTCGACCAGGAAGCTCGCTCGCACGGCGTCGAACCGTTGCCAGTAGTCCGGGAGCATCTGGGCGAGACCCACCTGCACGCGCAGACGGCGAGAGGACTCGTCGTCGCCGGGGTCCGGGCTCGCCGGCGCCCGGCGCTGCTGCTCGGCCGTGAGGGCGGCGCCGACCTCGCGCTCCAGGCGCTCCAGGAAGACCGCGACGTGGCGCTCGTACTCCTGACGGTCCTCGGCGCTGTCGGCGACCGGCGCGGGCAGCCCGCGGGCCTGCCGCGTCCGCACCAGGGCCTCCAGGCAGACGTGGTCCACCGCTTCCTCGATGCGCTGGCGCACCTCCCAGGCGATCCGCGTCCGGAGATCGTGCGAGGGGTCGGGGTGACGGAAGGGCACGACGTCAGCCGAGCATCGCGCGCAGCCCCTGGCGCAGCGGCACGGGCTCGAGCCCGAAGGCCGCGTGGAAGCGCCGGGGGTCGCACGTGCTGTTCTCCTCGAGCATCAGCAGCTGATCCGGCGTCAGCGGGAAGCCCGGCAGGCGGTGGAGGAGCCGCGCCATGCTCCACACGATGCCGATCGGCACGCGGAGCTTGCGCACGCGCCGCCGCCCGAGCGCGTCGCCGACGAGGTCCAGCAGCGCGATCATCGTCACCGCGTCTGGCCCGCCCACCTCGTAGCCCTGCTTGACCGTCGCGTCGAGCTCCACGGCGCGGGCGAAGCCTTCCGCCACCTGCGCGACGGGGAGGGGCTGCAGCCGCTGCAGGCCGCTGCCGATCACGGGCACGACGGGGAAGCGCCGCACCATCCCGGCGAGCATCGTCACGAAGCCGTCGCCGGGCCCGTAGATGACCGACGGCCGGAAGATGGTCCAGGCCAGCGGGCTCGAGCGCACCGCCTCCTCGGCGGCCCACTTGGTCTGGTGATAGCGCGCGCGAGCGTCCGGCCGCGTGCCGAGCGCGCTCATGTGCAGGTAGCGGCGCACGCCGCTCCGCGCCGCTACGTCCAGGACGTTGACCGTGCCCTCGGCGTGGATGCGCTCGAAGGTCACGCCGGCGGCGGGATGCTCGCGGATGATGCCGACCAGGTGCACGACGGTGTCGCACCCGGCCATGCCGCGCTCGAGCGTCGCCGGGGCCAGCACGTCGCCCTCGACCCGCTCGATCGCCTCGAAGCCGCGCAGGTCGTGCTCCGAGCCCCGGCGCACCAGGCAGCGGACGACGTGGCCGTGGGCGCGCAAAGCGTGCACCACCGCGCGGCCCACGAAGCCGGTGGCGCCGGTCACGAAGACCCGACGCGGAGGTCGCATGACGCTCCAAGGATATCAATGTTCTCCCCGGTCGTCGTGGGCGCTGCTAAGATCGAATCGTGGTCGTCGCTTCTCCGAGGCTGGGCGCGCTCGTCCTGCTCCTGCTCGCTGCCGCCGTGGTCGCCCGCCCGTGCCCCGCCGCCGGGGCGGACTTCGCGGCCGTCGAGGAGGTGATCGGCGAGGCCCTCCAGTCGGGCGAGATCCCCGGCGCCGTCGTGCTCGTCGGGCGGGGTGAGGAGATCCTCCTGCACCGCGCGTACGGCTGGCGCCAGCTGAGCCCCAGCCCCGTGCCGATGACGACCGACACCATCTTCGACATCGCCTCGCTCACCAAGCCGCTCGGCACGACGCTCGCCGTCATGGCGCTCGTGGAGCGGGGCGCCGTGCGGCTGGACGCGCCGCTCGGCCGCTACCTGCGGGAGTTCAAGCGGAGGCCCGAGATCACGGTGCAGCGGCTGCTCACCCACAGCGCCGGCCTGCCCGCCATCCCGCTCACGAGCGCCGTGCGGCTGCGCTTTCCGAAGGCCGCGCGCGCGCTCGCCCGCTTGCCGCTCGACTACCCGCCCGGCAGTGCCACCCAGTACAGCGACACGGGCTTCATCCTGCTCGGCGAGCTCGTCCGCCGCGTCAGCGGCGAGCCGCTCGACGGCTTCCTCGCGAGCCGGTTCTTCCGGCCGCTGGGCCTGCGCGACACCTTCTTCAATCCGCCGCGGAGCCTGCGCCGGCGCATCGCGCCCACCGAGTACCACCACGACGGGCTGCTGCTCGGCGTCGTCCACGACCCGCGCGCCCGGCTGCTGCGCGGCGTGGCGGGGCACGCGGGCATGTTCTCGACGGCGGCCGACCTGGCCCGGCTCTGCCGGATGCTGATCGGCGGCGGCGCCCTCGAGGGCAGGCGGGTGCTCAAGCCGGCGACGGTCCAGGCCCTCTGGATCCCCCGTCCCGACGGCAACGGCAACCGCGCCCTCGGCTGGGACGTCTCCTCGGGCTATGCCCGGGGCATGATGCCGTTCTTCCCGGCGGGTTCCGTCGGCCACACGGGCTTCACCGGGACGTCGGTCTGGATCGACCCGGCCAGCCGCACCTACCTGATCCTCCTGACGAACCGCGTGCACCCGAACGGCGGCGGCGCGGCCAAGATCCGCGAGCTGCGGACGCGGGTGACGGCCGCCGTCGGCGCCGCCCTGTTCCGGGGCCCCGAGCCCGTGGTGGCCGAGGCCGACGTCTTCACCGCGCCGGCCGCGGACGGCCCGGCCGAGTCCCGGATCGTGCCGCCGACGGCGCCCATCCGGACGGGGCTCGACGTCCTGGTGGCCCAGGACTTCGCGCCGCTGGCCGGCAAGCGGGTCGGCCTGGTGACGAACCACACCGGGGTGGACGCGAGCGGCCGCCGGGCCATCGACCTGATCGCCGGTGCGCCCGGCGTGCGCCTCCACGCGATCTTCTCGCCGGAGCACGGGCTGACCGGCGAGGCGAACGCCGAGGTGCCACACGGCCGCGATGCCGCCACCCGCGTGCCGGTCTGGAGCCTCTACGGCCCCACGCGGCGGCCGAATGCCACGATGCTGCGCGACGTGGACGTCCTCGTCTTCGACGTCCAGGACGTCGGCGTCCGCTACTACACCTACCTGACGACGCTCGTCTACATCATGGAGGAGGCGGCCCGGCACCAGATCCCGGTGATGGTGCTCGACCGGCCGAACCCGATCACGGGCCGCTACGTCGAGGGCCCGCTGACCGATCCCGATCTGGAGTCCTTCACGGCACCGCACGCGATCCCGGTCCGCACCGGCATGACGATCGGCGAGTTCGCCCGGATGGCGCTGGCCGAGCGCCGTATCCCGGCCCGGCTCACCGTGGTGCCGCTGGAGAACTGGGCGCGCACGCGGTGGTACGACGAGACCGGCCTCGTGTGGACGAACCCGTCCCCCAACATCCGCTCCGTGACCCAGGCCTTGCTCTACTCGGGCATCGGGCTCCTGGAGGCGACGAACCTCTCCGTCGGCCGCGGCACCGACTGGCCCTTCGAGGTGATCGGGGCGCCGTGGATCGAGCCGCGGGGGCTGGCGGCGGCGCTGAACGCGCTCGGGCTCTCCGGGATCCGCTTCGAGCCCATCGAGTTCACGCCCGCCGACGACCGCTACGCCCGGACGGCGTGCGGCGGGGTGCGCTTCGTGGTCACCGATCGCGAGGCGATCCGGCCGGTGACGGTGGCGCTGGCCGTGGCGCGCGCGCTACGGGAGCGGCACCGCGAGCAGTGGAAGCCCGAGCAGGTCCAGAACCTCCTGGTGAACCGCTCCACGATGTGGGCCTTCCTGCGCGGCGAGCCGCTGCCGCGGCTGCTCGCCTGGTCCGAGATGGCGCGCAGCGCGTTCCTGGCCCGCCGCGCCTCGTACCTGATCTACTGACGGGGCCGGGCCCGCGTCGCGGCTAGCGCGCGCGGAGCTCGAGGTGCTTGGGCAGCGGGGCGCGGAGGCGGTCGCGGAGGGCAGCGGGGATCGTGACGACGGCGGGGTCGCCGTCGCTGACGAACCGGTCGCCCGGGTGGCGGTCGAAGTGCTGCAGCCAGTGCGTCAGGTCCCGCTCGACGGCCTGGATCCGCGGCAGCCGCACGGGGTTGAACGCCCGGGCGAACGGCGAGGGCGCGGCGCCGCCGGCCACCATCAGGATCGCGTCGTGGCGGTAGGTGGTGCCCTTGGCGGTCCCCGCCACCGCCCACTCCACGTTCTTCGGGTAGACGCCGTGGGGCAGGGCGAGCGTGCGGAACCGGTAGTCCGGCACGTGGCGCTGCACCCATACCTGGGCCTCGGCCAGCTGCGCGCGCACGGTCGGCTCGCCGTACTTCCCGAGGTTGGCGTGCCAAAGGGTGTGGTTGCCGATCTCGTAGCCGCGCTCCACCAGGAAGCGCAGCTTGCGCCCCTCGTGCTCGGGCTGGTTGAACAGCCGGTTCGGGCGGCTCGCGCCGGGCAGGACATAGAACGTCGCGGCCCGGCCGAAGTCAGGCCGCTCGGCGATGAAGGCCTCGAGGACGCCGACGCCCGAGCGCGGGTCGAGGGCCACGCCGCCGTTCGCCGCGACGTAGCGGAACTGCCCGGGCGAGGAGTCGTCGAAGGTGAGGACGACCGGCGTGGTGCCTGCGGGAACCGTGATCCGACCGTCGAGCAGGTCGTTGAGCGCCTGCAGGCGGTACCCGCGGGCGTGCAGCGTCTCCAGGTCCCGGCGGAAGTTCTCCGGCGTCCGCGTCCAGCGCTCCTCGGGCGTGTCGATCCGGTGGTACTCCAGGATCATCACGCGACCCAGCTCGTTGGGCGGCAGCGGGCCCGCCGCCCAGGCCGCGGAGGCGACGAGCAGCGCGGCGGTCAGCAGCAGGACGCCGACGAGGACGAGCCTCACCGGGCGTCGGCCAGGGCCGGCTCGAGACGGAGCGCGTCGCCCGTGTAGCGGTTGCGCGGGTTCCACAGCATCCAGCCGCTGCCGCCGGCCTCCTCGGCGCCCCGGATCTGGGCCTGGACCTCGGGCGGGCCGAAGACCTTGCGCCCGAAGGCGTAGTCGCGGAAGTCCTGCAGCCACGGCCGCACCTGGGCCACGTGCCCGGTCGACCGCTTGCGGATCAGGCGGACGCTCTCGTGGACCACCTTGTAGGGCACCGCCACCGGGTTCGGGTGGCCCGGGATGCCCTTGTGGTAGCCCGAGGGGTAGACCATCGGGCAGATGAAGTCGAGGTGGGGGGCCAGCTCCTCGATCCGCTGCCCGATGTCCGTGTCGTTCTCGTTGAACGCGGTGTAGCCGAAGATGTCGGCGGCGACGAACGCGCCGGTCGGGCCGATCTCCCGGCGGGCCCGCTCGAGGAAGCCCGCGATCGCGGGCAGGCGGGTCTCCCGGGTATTCGGGCGCGAGTAGCGTGCCGCCGACAGCCGGCCGTCGGTCGGGAAGCGGACGTAGTCGAACTGGATCTCGTCGAACCCCCGCCGCGCAGCCTCCCGGGCGAGCGCGATGTTGTAGGCCCAGACCTCCTCGCGGAAGGGGTCGACCCACGCCAGCCGCTCGTTGTCGATCCAGGGCTGCCCGGTGCGGGTGTCGGTGACCGCCCAGTCCGGCCGGTGGCGCGCCAGGACGTTGTCCTTGAAGGCCACGATGCGCGCGATCGTGTAGATGCCGCGCGCCTTGAGCTCCGCCATGAGGCCGTCGAAGTCCCGGAGCGTGGCCGGCCCCTTGGCGCCGGCCGCCTGCGCGAGCGGGACCTCGGTGGGGTAGAGGACCCAGCCCCGGTCGCCCTTGACGTCGATGACCACGGCGTTCAGCTCCGTGCGCGCGGCCAGGTCGAGCACCCGGTTGCGGATGCCGCGATCGCCGATGCCGTAGTAGGTGAGGTAGGCCGCCTTGATCGCGTGCGGCGCGAGCTTCACCTCGACCGCCCGCCGCGTCGGGTCGACGCGCGCCTTCCGGTACCCGGGCAGCTTCACGAGCAGCGTGGCGTGCGGCGGTACCTGTTCCACCCGGAACGCGCCCTGCGCGTCGGTCACCACCTCGATGCCGCGCACGACGACGGAGGCGCCCGCCAGCGGGGCCCCGTCCGGCCCCGTCACGCGACCAGTGACGGTCGATGAGGGCCACCGCTCGCCGGTCGCCGTGGGCGGTGGGACGAGCCGCTCGGCCGGAGGCGTGTCGGGCGCCCGGGGCGGCATGGCCGGCTCGACGGGGACGAACGAGGCGATCGTGGCCGGGGCGGCGACCGGGGCCGGCGCGGACCTCGCGGGACCCGTCGCTCCCGTCGCGCGGACCGGCGTCTCGGCCGGCGGTGGATCGGCCGGCGTGGCCGTCGCGGCGTCGACGAGGACGGGCGGTGGCGCGGCCGGCGCGAGCATCGCGACGCGCGCGCCGACATCCGCGGCCTCGACCTCGCGGGAGGTGACGGGCGGGACGAGAAGTGCGTGGCCGGCGGCGATCGCGAGCGTGAGGAGCGTGAAGCAGTAGGCGCCGTCGGCGAGACTGCGTCGAGACTCGCGTGGCGGCGTCGCGTCGGCGTGCATTGGAGTCATTTCCGACAATAGCGACGCGCGCAGGTCGCACAAAGGAAATATTCGCGAAATGCGCGCGCACGTCGTGCGCGCCGGTACAATCCGGCACATGAGCGACAGGCTGGCCTGCCAGAGTGGCCGTCGACGCGCGCTGACGGTGAATGGACTGCGATTGCACCTGCTCGAATGGGGCGAGATCGGCCGTCCCGGCCTCTGCCTGCTGCACGGGGGCGCCGCCCACGCACACTGGTTCGACGCGGTGGCGGCGACGTTCGCCGATCGGTTCCACGTGGTGGCGCTCGACCAGCGGGGCCACGGGGAGAGCGCGTGGGCGACGCCTCCCGCCTACGCGACGGAAGATTTTGCGGGGGACCTGCTCGGGGTGCTCGATGCCCTGGGGTGGGAGCGCGCCTCGCTCGTCGGCCACTCGATGGGCGGCCACAATGCGATGGCGTTCGCCTCGTGGCACCCCCAGCGGGTGGAGCGGCTGGTGATCGTCGACTCGCGACCGGCGATCCCGGCCGAGCGGCTGGACATGATGCACGCCCGCGGGCGTCGGGGGGTGCGGGTGCACGCCTCCCGCGAGGCGGCGGTCGCGAGCTTCCGGCTCCTGCCGCGCGACACCGTGGCCGCGCCCGCGCTCATGGCCCACCTGGCCGGCGAGGCGATCGCGCCCCGCGACGGCGGGTGGGCGCTGCGCTTCGACCCGGAGACCAATGCGGCGCGCCGGCCGACCGACGCCTGGCCGCTCCTGCCCAAGATCGCCGCCCCGACGCTCGTCGTGCGGGGCGCGCTGTCACCGGTCCTCACCGCGGCGATGGCGGCCGAGATCGTCCGGCTGGTCCGGGGGGCGACGCTCGCGGAGATCCCGGGCGCCTACCACCACCTGGTCCTCGACCGCCCTGCCGAGTTCGTGGCAGCCGTCCGCCCGTTCCTCGATCCCGCCGGCTGATCCCGCCCGGGCGGGCGCCGACCGGGCGCTCAGTCCATTGCTTCCAGGCGGACGGCGCAGACCTTGTACTCGGGGATCTTCGACGTCGGGTCGTGGGCCGAGTTGGTCAGGAAGTTGGCGGCGGAGTCGGCGAGCTTCACGAAGGGGACGAAGACCGCGCCGGGCCGGACGGCCTCCGTCACGTGGGCGTAGCCCGTCAGCTCGCCGCGCCGCGAGGCGACGCGCACCCGGCCTCCCGTGTCGAGCCCCAGGCGCCGGGCGTCGGCCGGGTGGATGGCCACCTCGAGCCGCGGCGCGAGCTCGAGCAGCCCCTGGACTCGCCGCGTCAGCGTGCCGCCGTGCCAGTGATAGAGGAGGCGGCCCGTGTTGAGGACGTAGGGGTAGTCGGCGTCGGGCAGCTCGGCCGCCTCCACCGTCTGCAGCGCCGGCACGAAGCGCGCGCGGCCGCGCGGGAAGGCGTCGGCGTAGAGGAAGCGCGTCCCCGGGTGATCCGGCGCGGGGCACGGCCACTGGATCCCGCCCTCGCGGTCCAGCCGGGCATGGTCGAGGCCGCCGAGGAAGGGCACCAGCGCGGCCATCTCGTCGAAGATCTCGGCGGCGCCCCGGTAGTCGAACTGCCGGCCGACGACGAGCCCGAGCTTCCGCGCCACGCGCCGCGCCAGCTCGCAGGTGATCCACCAGTCCGGGCGGGCGTCGCCGGGCGGGGCCAGGGCCGCCCGCACCCGCTGCACGCGGCGCTCGGAGTTCGTGAACGTGCCCTCCTTCTCGGCGAAGGCGGCGGCGGGCAGGAAGACGTCGGCCCGCTCGGCCGTCTCGTGCAGGAAGAGGTCCTGCACGACCAGGAAGTCGAGCTGGGCGAGGGCCTTCTCGGCGTGGTGCAGGTCCGGCTCGGAGAGCAGCGGGTTTTCGCCGACGACGTACATCGCCCGGATCTGCCCGGTGAGGCAGCCCTCCACCATCTCCGTCACCACGAGCCCCGGACGCTCGGGCGGCCGCACCGACCAGACGCGCGCGAAGCGATCCAGCGTGGCCGCATCGTAGCCGAGGTAGCCGGGGAGGTTGGTCGGGATGCAGCCCGCGTCGCCGCAGCCCTGGACGTTGTTCTGCCC
>JAICGY010000144.1 GCA_025922915.1 Candidatus Methylomirabilota bacterium
GTCGGCGGCTGGGCGTGGGGACTGGTGTTCCCGATCAACAAGGCGCTCTGGAGCAGCTCGTACGCCCTGCTGACGGCGGGCCTGGCGCTCCTGGCCCTCGCCCTCTGCCACTGGCTCGTCGAGATGCGAGGCTGCCGGCGCGGGGCATGGCCGTTCGCCGTCCTCGGCGTCAACGCCCTGGCGGTCTTCTTCCTGTCGGGCGTGGCGGCGCGCCTCCTCGTCGCCGTGCGCGTCGGTCCCGACCACACGCGCCTGCAGGCGTGGCTGTTCGAGCGCCTGTTCGCGCCCTGGGCCAACCCGGCCGACGCCTCGCTCGCCTATGCGCTGGCCTATCTGCTGCTCTGGTGGGCTCTCGTCTGGGCGCTCGCCCGCACCGGCATCCGCCTGCGTGTGTGAGAGGGCCGGGGGCGCGGCCGGGATACCGTCCGCCGGCCACGGGCGCCCCCGACCCGAGCCGCCATACCCGAATGGAGCGGGCTAGGGGCAATGCCGGCATTTGCGCTAATATTGACGCGGTTTGATGCCGCGTCTCGGAAGACTTCACCTGCCCCTCAAGGTCAAGCTGGGCCTCCTCATCACCGGGCTCGTCGTCATCGCCGTCCTGCTGGTCAGCGTCTTCCTGCTCCGGACCCAGCAGTCGACCCTGACGGAGGCGGTGACCAAGCGGGGGCTCACGATCGCCACCAACCTGGCCGCGGGCGGCAAGAGCGCCCTGGTCGCCAGCGACGATCTCACGCTCAACATCCTGATCAAGGAGGCGATGGAGGACCGCGAGCTCGTCTACGTCGTCTTCGTGGACGAGGAGAACGTGGTCCGCGCCCACTCGGACCTCGCCATGATCGGCAGGCCGCTCGCGCGCCCGGCCGGGCTGGCGGAGCCGACGAGCGACCTGCTCGTGCAGAGCTATCGCGGCGACGGCCGCCAGGAGATCCTCGACATCTCGTCGCCGCTGCTGTTCAGCGGCACGCCGGTCGGGACCCTGTACGTCGGGTTCAGCAAGCAGGCGATCGCCGACGCGCTGGCCCAGGCCCGCAACCAGGCCGCGATCGTCACCGCCCTCATGATCGTGGTCGGCGTCGCCGGCGCGGCCGCCCTCGCCTCGGTGATGTCCCGGCCGATCTTCCGCCTCGTCAACGCGACCCGGGCCATCGCCGAGGGGGACTTCAGCGTCGAGGTGCCGGTGGCCTCGCGGGACGAGCTCGGGATGCTGACGGAGTCCTTCAACCGCATGGCGCGCAACCTGCGCGAGAAGGAGATGATCAAGCGGGCGTTCACCCGGTACGTCGCGCGGGAGGTGGTCGAGGAGATCCTCAAGGATCCCGAGCACCTGGTGCTGAGCGGCGAGCGGCGCGAGGTGACCGTCCTCTTCTGCGACATCCGCGGGTTCACGCCCATGGCCGAGCGGCTGGCCCCGGAGGAGGTCGTGAGGGTCCTCAACGACTTCTACACCCTCATGATCGAGACGACCTTCAAGCACGACGGCACGCTGGACAAGTTCCTGGGCGACGCCGTCATGGCGGTCTTCGGGGCGCCCATCCCGTTCCCGGACCACGCCGCCCGCTCGATCCGCACCGCCCTCGACATGCAGGCCGGCATCAAGGCGCTGAACGAGCGGCGGATGGCGGCCGGCCTCGACACCTTCGAGGTGGGCATCGGCCTGAGCCTGGGCGAGGTCGTCGCGGGCACGGTGGGCACCGAGGAGCGGATGGAGTACACGGTCATCGGCGACAGCGTGAACCTCGCCGCCCGGCTACAGGCCGAGGCCAAGGCCGGGACCATCCTGATCAGCCGCCGCACGTACGAGCGGGTCCAGGACCTCGTGGAGGCGCTGGCGCTGGGGGTGCTCAAGGTGAAGGGCAAGGAAGAGCAGGTGGAGGTGTACCAGGTGACCGGCCTCAAGACGCCGGCATAGCCAGGAGATCTCGATGTCATCTCGACGCGCGCTGCTCGTGGCAGTCCTCGTGACCCTGCTCGCCGGCGCCTGCGCCCCGGCAACGGTGAGCCAGACCCCGACCGCCGAGCCGCCGGCGCCGAAGGCCGCGCCGCGACCGCCGGCGGCGCCCGCGCCGGCGGTCGCGGCCGAGCCGCTCCCCGACGTGTTCGAGTCCGACGACTTCGTGGTCGTCGTGGCCCGGGGCGGCGAGACCGCCGAGAGCCTGGCCGCGCGCCACCTCGGGGACGCCGGCAAGGCCTGGATGATCGAGGACTTCATGGGGGCGCGCACCTTCACGGCCGGCCAGCACGTCGCCGTGCCGAAGCGGCCGTGGAACCTCACGGGCGTGGAGGCGGGCGGCTACCAGATCGTCCCGGTGCTCTGCTACCACAACCTCGGCGTGGAGTCGAAGGGACGGCTGCTGCTCGCTGCTCGCCAGTTCGAGGAGCAGATGCGCTACCTCAAGGCGGAGGGCTATCGCGTGGTGAGCCTGGCCGACCTCGTGCAGTGGCTGCACCTGCGCCAGCAGCTGCCGCGCAAGGCCGTCGTGCTCACGTTCGACGACGGCTACAAGGCCTTCCGCGAGCACGCGTACCCGGTCCTGAAGGAGCTCGGCTTCAGCGCGACGCTCTTCGTGTACACGGACTACGTCGGCGCCGGCCGGAACGCGCTGTCGTGGGACGACCTCAAGACGCTGGCCGCGGAGGGGTTCGACATCCAGGCTCACTCCAAGACGCACGGCGACCTGCGCCGCGCCGCCGCCGAGACGGACGTGCAGTACGCCCGGCGCATCGACGCGGAGCTCGGCGAGCCGCTCCGGCTCTTCCAGCGTCACCTCGGCCGCCGCAGCCCGTTCCTCGCGTACCCCTACGGCCGCGTCGACGACGCGCTCCTGCCCAAGGTCCGCGAGCACGGCTACGTCGCGGCCTTCACCGTGCGGCGGGAGAGCAACGGCGCGTTCGTGCCGCTCCTCCAGGTCCACCGCAGCCAGATCTATTCGGAGATGACCCTGGCGGAGTTCGCGAAGAACCTCAACGTCTTCCACGACGAAGACCTGCGATGAGACGCGCCGCCCTGCTGGCCCTCGGGATCCTCGCCTTCCAGGCGTGTGCCACCGCCCAGCCGCCCGCGCCCCCCGCGCCCGGGGCGACCGCGCCGCCGGAGACCGGGCCGGGGATGGTGAAGCCACCGCCGGTGCCGCCGCGGGCCCGGCAGGCGCTGGCCGCGCCACACGCGGAGCGGGCGCGACGGCTCGAGAGCGACGGCCGCCTCCGGGCGGCGCTCCTGGAGTGGAAGATCGCGCGCACGATCGATCCCGAGGACCCGGCGGCACGCGACGCGGAGGCGACCCTGGCCGCGCGCATCGAGGCCGTGGTGACCGAGCGGGTGAACGAGGCGCGCGCCTCGCTGCAGCGCGGGGCCCACGTCGAAGCCCGTCGCCGGCTGCTGTCCGCCCTGGCGCTGGACCCGTCGAACGCCATCGCCTTCGGCATGCTGCGCCACGACGTCAAGGACGTGGAGTTCGTGCTGCACACCGTGCGGCCCGGCGAGTCGCTCGCCTCGCTCGCGCAGCGCTACTACGGGGACCGCGCCCGGCTGGAGGTGATCTGGGAGACCAACCAGCTCCCGCCCGGCCGCGGCCTCGCGGTCGGGACCGTGCTGAAGATCCCCGAGATCCCCGGCGTGCCGTTCCACGGGCCGAGCCGGCGGCGGCCGCCGCCGCCGCCCGAGCCGGGACGCGAGGACGTGGCGAGGCCGGCGCCGGTGCCCGAGCCGCCGGCCGCCGCCCCGGGCCCAGCGCCGGTGCCCGCGCCCGAGGCCCCGCCCGAGGTCAACCCGTTGCTGGCGGAAGCGAGGGAGGCCGCCGAGAAGCGCGAGTACGCGGTGGCCCTCGCCGATCTGGACCGGTTCCTGGGCCAGAACCCCGGTCACGCCGAGGGCGTCGAGCTCAGAAAGCTCGTGCTGTACCGCCAGGGGCAGGCGCTGCTGGAGCAGAAGAACTACGGGGACTCGTTCCGCACGCTCAGCGTGCTGGCCAGGCTCCAGCCCGACTACGAGGACGTCGCGACGCTGCTCAAGCGGGCGCGCCGGAGCGCGACCGACCGTCACTACCAGGAAGGGCTGCGGCTGTTCCGCGCCGAGCGGCTCGCGGAGGCCATCCGCGAGTGGCGCATCGTGCTCGAGTTCGATCCCGAGCACGCCAACGCGCGCCGCAACATCGAGCAGGCCGAGCGGCTGCAGCGCGGCCTCGAGCGCCGCCGCAACCGCTGAGGATCAGGCCGGCGGGGCAACCTTGCGGCGCGGCCGGCGCGGGCGACGGCGGGTGCCGGGGGCGCTCGCCGGCTCCGGCTCGGCCGCGGCGCTCTCGTCGATCACGGTGCGCACGATCCCGTCCACGCGTCGCGTCATGTGACTGAGGCAGCGCGCCAGCTTCTTCACGATGTCGCGGCCCTCGGACGAGACGGAGAAGCGCCGGAAGCCGTCGATCTCGCGCGTCGTGAAGTGCCGGACCAGCTCCTGGGTCATCACGCGCTCCAGCGTCTCGGTGCGCGCCGCGAGCAGACGGGCGGCGCGCTCGCGGTGACCGGGCGGCAGCGTCATCATCCTCGCCACGGTCTCGTCGATCATCCGCTCCATCATGGGCACCGTGGAGAGGTACCGGCGGGCGGCCGCGGTCCGGCTATCGAGGCTGTCGCCCGTCACTGCAGCGGATTGGACAATCACGCAGACCTCCCTCCTGGGCCTGTCGGGTACACTGCTGGCACGCCGATGCACCAGACCCTCTGCCTGGTGGCCCTCGCTGTGCTCGCGGCCGGCTGCGCGCCGATGGTACACCGCCCCGTGGGCCCGCCGCAGGGGATCACGGTGACGGGGATTGGCCGGGTGGCGGTTCCCCCCGACCTCGCGGTCGTCGACGTCGGGGCGGAGGCGCGCGCCCCCCGGCTGGCCGACGCCACGGCAGAGGTCGAGCGCCGCATCACCGCCGTGCTCGCCGCAGTGAGGGCGCTCGGGGTGAAGGCGGCCGACGTCCGGACCGTGGCCTACGCGATCGATCCCATCGCCGCGGCGCCCCGGCCCGGCGAGGCGAGCGCGCACATCACCGGCTACCGGGTCACCAACGTCGTCCGGATGCGGACGGACGACCTCGCCGCCGTCGGTCGGATCCTGGACGCCGCGGTCCAGGCGGGCGCCAACGTGATCCGGGGGCTCGGCCTCACGCTGGCCGACCCGGCGCCGGCGGAGTCGCGGGCGCGCGCCGCGGCCGCGCAGGATGCGGCGGCCCGGGCCCGCCAGCTCGCCGAGGCCGCCGGGGTCCGGCTCGGCCCGCTCGTCTCGCTCACGGAGAGCGGCGCGGTGCAGCCACTGGGCCGCATGACGGCCGTCGCCACGTACGCCGGCGCGGGGCCGATCGAGCCCGGCCTGCACGAGATCGTCGTCACCGTCGAGGCACGGTACCGCCTCGAGCCCTGAGGCCGGGGGACGCCCCGGATGCGGGCGGATCGTCTGGCCGCCTCAGGCACTCTAAAGGTGACATTCCTTGGTTCTGCAGGAACTGGCCGACAGGTTGCTCCGGGATTCAGGAGCACCATCCGGAAGGCGGGCCGGCGTGGCCACCGAGGCGGTTCACAGAGGCGTCAGGATCGAGATCGACGTCGAGCCCATGCCCGGTGGATGGCGCGCCATCGCCACGGTGCACACCCGGCTCGGCTCCTTCGTGCCCGCCCTGCTGGCCTCCCAGGCGGTGCCCTTCGCGACCGAGGAGGAGGCCGTCGAGTACGCGCTCGCGTGCGCCCGGGAGGCCATCGACCTCGTGGTCACGGGGCGCCCGCCGGACGAGCCCTCCCCCTCGTAGCCTGACCGGCCGCAGACGCCTCGCCCTGCTCGGCAAATCCGGCCTGGATGCGCAAGGCCGGTCGCAGGCAACCGCCTTGCACCTCCCCCGCCGCGACAAGCCGGGAAGGAGGCGTCATGGCGAAGGACCCAGGCAAGCGGCAGCGAACCGACGCGGGACGCATCGGCGAGAAGGGGACGGGCAAACCTCCCGGGCGCGCGGCCGGGACGCCGGAGCCCGAGGCCTCCACGGAGGCCGCGGAGGCGGCCGCCGAGAGCATCGACGAGATCCGCCAGCGTCTGGAGCGCGAGCGGGCGGCCACGATCGAGGAGCTCCGGCGGCAGGGTGCGGCGCTGGACACCGACGAGGTGGGGACCGTCACGCGCGCCGGCTCGGTGCTGGACGAGGGTGATCAGGCGCAGGTCAGCCTCGGTGACGACATGAGCATGATGCGCCGCGAGCGACTGGCCGCCCGTGTCAACCAGCTCACCGCGGCCCTGGAGCGCGTGGCGCGGGGCGACTACGGGCGCTGCGACGTCTGCGGCCGCCCGATCGAGGCCGGGCGGCTCGCCGCGCTCCCGGAGGCCCGGACCTGCCGCGAGTGCCAGGAGCGCATCGAGCAGGGGCGCCAGGAGAGCGCGGCATGAGAGCGGTGGCGTACCACGGCCCGGGCACGCTGCGCGTGGTCGACAAGCCCGAGCCGACGCTCGAGCACCCGAACGACGCCATCGTGCGCGTCACGCGCACGGCGATCTGCGGCTCCGACCTGCACCTCTACCACGGTCTCGTCCCCGACACGCGCGTCGGCACGACGTTCGGCCACGAGTTCACGGGCGTGGTGGAGGCGGTGGGCCCGTCGGTGCGGACGCTGAGCGAGGGCGACCGGGTGGTGGTGCCGTTCAACATCGCGTGCGGCGCCTGCTTCTTCTGCCAGCGGGGGCTGCTCGCCAACTGCGACAACGTCAACCCGAACACGGACATCGCCGGCGGCGTGTACGGATACTCCCACACCACCGGGGGGTACGAGGGCGGCCAGGCGGAGCGCGTCCGCGTGCCGTTCGCCGACGTCGGGCCGCTGAAGATCCCCGACGACATGGAGGACGAGCAGGTCCTGTTCCTGAGCGACATCCTGCCCACCGGCTACCAGGCTGCGGAGATGGGCGAGGTCAAGGCGGGCGAGACCGTCGTCGTCTTCGGCTGTGGCCCCGTCGGCCTGTTCGCCCAGCGCTCCGCGTGGCTCCTCGGGGCCGGCCGGGTGATCGCCGTGGACCACGTGGCGGAGCGCCTGGACCTGGCCCGCCGCTGGGCCGGCGCGGAGACCGTGAACTTCACCGAGGTCGACGACGTCGTCCTCCATTTGAAGCGCCTGACGGACGGCCGGGGAGCCGACGTGTGCATCGACGCGGTCGGCCTCGAGGCCGCCGGCTCGACGCTCCACCGGGTGCTCGGAGCGGCCTTCCTGCAGGCGGGGCGCGCCACCGCGCTCACGTGGGCCATCGACGCCGTCCGGCGGGGCGGCAACGTGTCGATCATCGGGGTGTACGGCCCCCCGTGGAACCTCGTGCCGATCGGCACCGCGATGAACAAGGGGCTCACGCTGCGGATGAACCAGTGCAACGTGCGGCGGTACATGCCGCACCTGCTCGAGCACATCCGGGCAGGCCGCATCGATCCGCGCGCGATCATCACGCACCGGCTGCCGCTCGAGGAGGCGCCCCGCGCCTACGAGCTCTTCGCGCGCAAGCAAGACGGCTGCATCAAGTGCGTGCTGCTGCCGGCGGCCGCGTGAGGAGGCGAGGCATGCACCATGACGAGGCGATGGGGTGGGGCGTCGATCGCGACCCGCAGCGCCGGCCCGGCGTGCCGGCCGAGCAGGAGCCCCCGCGGCCCGCCGCCGGCGCGGTGTGGACGGAGCCGCCATCCCAGCCCGCGGGCCGGGCCGGCCGCCGGCAGACGCCGGTGTACGGCACCGGGCAGCCGCTCCACGGCGTGAGCGGCGTGGTGCGGCGCCTCGCCTACCGGGCCCCGGATCACCAGGTGCGTCACTGGATGCTCCTGCTCCTCGCGGACCGTCTCGAGGTGGCGGGCAGCCGGGTGCGCGAGGAGCCGGCGCGCGCGCTGGCGGTGGCGGCCGTGCTCGTCGGCGGCCTGCTGCTCGTGCGCGGCGTGCGGGGCCGGCGGCGCTCGTGAGCCGGCCCGCGACGCTGGCCCTGGCACTGGCGGCCGGCGCCGCCCTGGGCGCCGCCACGCGGGCCGGACGCCGCCGGCTCGATCTGCGCGGGCGCGTCGCGCTCGTCACGGGCGGCTCGCGCGGACTCGGCCTCGCCCTGGCCCGCGAGCTCGGCACCCGGGGAGCGCGGGTGGCGATCTGCGCGCGCGACGAGACGACGCTGGCCCGCGCGCGCGAGGACCTCGCCAGGCGCGGCACGGAGGTGCTCGCCGTGCCCTGCGACGTCGGCGACCCCGACGCCACCAGGGCGCTCGTCGAGCGCGTGCTGCAGCAGTGGGGGCGCCTGGACGTGCTGGTGGCCAACGCGGGCATCATCCAGGTCGGGCCGCTCGCGACCATGACCCTCGACGACTTCCGCGAGGCGATGCGCGTCAACTTCTGGGGGGCCGTGCACCCGGCGCTGGCGGCGATCCCGGTGATGCGGCGGCAGGGCGGGGGCAGGATCGTGACGATCTCGTCCATCGGCGGCAAGATCGCCGTCCCGCACCTGGCGCCGTACGACGCGAGCAAGTTCGCCGTCGCGGGCTTCTCGGAGGCGCTGGGCGCCGAGCTGGCCGGCGACTCGATCCTCGTCACGACCGTCTACCCGGGGCTGATGCGCACGGGCAGCCCGCGGCACGCAACCTTCAAGGGACGGCACCGGGCGGAGTTCGCCTGGTTCAGCATCGGCGACTCGCTGCCCGGCGTGTCGACCAGCGTCGAGCGCGCGGCGCGGCGGATCGTGGATGCCTGCGAGCGCGGCGAGCCACACGTCGTCTTCACCGTGCCGGCGCGGGCGGCCGCGCTGGTCCGCGGCCTGTGTCCCGGCACGGTGCTCCGGCTGCTCGCCGCCGCCGCCGCCCTCCTGCCCGCGGCGGACGGTGCGGGCGGCCGCGCGGTGCCGGGGCGGGAGAGCGAGTCGGCGTGGTCGCCCTCGGCGCTGACGGCGCTGGGCGACCGCGCCGGCCGGCAGCACAACCAGGCCGGCTGATCAGGCGGCCTTGCGATAGCGCTCGATGGCGGCGACCGCCCTGGCCACCTGGCGGGCGGTGTCCGCCGTCCGGCGGCCGGTCTCGGCCACCTCGCCCAGGCGTCGCCGCCGCAGCCCCCAGCCGAGCAGGGCGGCGACGCCGAGCAGCGCCACCGGTGTCCAGCCGCGCTGCCGGGCCTCGTCGATCCAGCGCTCGATGGCACGGCCAGCGAGGGTGACGTCGGCCGCCAGCGGCGGCGCGACGGCGTCCACCTCCTCGGGCGCCAGCTCGGTGAGCCGGGGACGTGGCCGACCGGTCGCCGCCGCTTGCGCCGCCTGGGCCGTCGGCGCGCCGCGCCGAGCCGCGGCCCGCTCGATCTCGGCGTTGACCTCGGCGCCGACCAGCAGGGCGACGCCCGTCAGGTAGAGCCAGAGGATGAGGAGGATCACGCCGCCGATCGA
>JAICGY010000145.1 GCA_025922915.1 Candidatus Methylomirabilota bacterium
CGGGCGGGGGCGCCCCCGGCGGACCCCGCGTCGCGCCCGGCGCCGGCCGCCACGTGGGGGTCCGTCACCGTGGTGGCCGTCGTGCGCGTCTATCCCCCGCCCACGAACGGGCCGCCGGCGGCGGCCCGGTACACGACGTAGCGTGCCACGTCCGGCTCGGGGCTCGGACGCCACGACAGGCGCACGCCGTCCTCGGCCGGAGCGGCGACCAGGCCGGAAGGGGGTGTCGGAGCGGTGGTGTCGGCGGGCGTGGCCGCTGCGCGCGGGCCGGGCGCTCCCACCGCGACGGTGCCGGCGTCGACCCGGATCGCGCGCACCGCGTAGTGGTAGGTCCGGTCGTTCTCGACGCCGGTGTCGACGGCCGTGGTGATCCCCGGCTCCGTGCGGGCCACCGGCAGGAGCGGGCCGTCCGGCTCCGTGGCCCGGAGCACGTCGTAGGCGAGGGGGCCCGGCACCGGCGTGCCGTCGATCAGGCGCCCGGGCGGCATCCACGCCACGCGCACCTGCCGGTCGCCCGCGTCCAGGCGGGGAGCGGGCGGCGGGGCCGCCGCCGCGATGTACGTCACGCTCTGCCGGTTCGACGGCAGGCTCGTGCGGCGTTGACTGTCGGTCGTGAGCACCACGTACGTGTACCGGCGCCCGAGCGCGAGCGCCCGCCGGTCCCGGTAGGTCAGGCGGCCGTCCTGCAGGGCGGGCGAGGGCTCATCCAGCCGGATGGTGGCGATCTCGCTCCAGCCGGCCACGCGGCCGCCGCTCAGGAGCGCCGACCGTGGCTCGCCGCGGCCCTCGTCCTCCGTCCGGAACACGGTGGCCGCCGCCGCGTCGCGCAGGGGCGAGCCGTCGGCGCGGCGGTCCGGGACGCTCCAGGTGAGCTCGATGGCGTCGGGCCGGACCAGACCGGTCAGGTCCGCCACGGGCGCCGGCACCCGACGCTCCGGCGCGACCGGCGGCCCCTTCCGCCCGCATGCCACGAGGGCGAGCGCGGCCAGCGCCAGCGCCGCGAGGCGCCGCGCGGGCCGTCTCATGCGGAGAGCAGCTCGCGGGCGCGCGCCAGCGCGCGGCGGACGGCGTCGGGCGCGGTTCCGCCGGGGACGGCCCGCGCGCGGAGGGAGGCCTCGACGGTCAGCGCCTCACGGACGTCGGCGTCGAGGAGTGGCGACAGGCGGCGCAGGTCCTCGACGGGCAGGGTCTCCAGCGTCTGGCCGCTCTCCAGCGCCTGGCGCACCGCGCGGCCGACCACCTCGTGCGCCCGGCGGAACGGCAGCCCCTTGCGGACCAGGTAGTCCGCCAGATCGGTGGCCGTCGCGAAGTGCTCGCCGGCCGCCGCCCGCATCCGGTCGGTGCGGAAGGTGAGCGAGGCGAGCAGCGGCGGCAGCACGGCGAGGACGGCCTGGAGCGTGTCGTCGCTGTCGAAGAAGGGCTCCTTGTCCTCCTGCATGTCCGAGTTGTAGGAGAGCGGCAGCCCCTTCATCGTCGTCAGCAGCGCGACGAGATTGCCGGCCAGGCGGCCGCTCTTGCCCCGGATCAGCTCGGCGACGTCCGGGTTCTTCTTCTGGGGCATGATCGACGATCCCGTCGCGAAGGCGTCCGAGAACTCCACGAAGCCGAACTCGGCCGTCGCCCAGAGGGTGAGGTCGGCGGCGAGCCGGGACAGGTGCATGCCGGTGACGGCGGCCGCCGCGAGGTAGTCGAGCAGGTAGTCCCGGTCGCTCACGGCGTCCAGGCTGTTCGGCGAGACGGCAGCGAAGCCCAGGTCGCGGGCGAGGGCGTCGAGGTCGATCGCGTAGGCGGTGCCGGCGAGGGCGGCCGCCCCGAGCGGCATGACGTCGGCGCGCGCGGCGCACGCCGCGAAGCGGTCGCGGTCGCGCGCCAGCATGAACACGTAGGCCAGCAGGTGGTGGCCGAGCACGATGGGCTGCGCACGCTGCAGGTGGGTGTACCCGGGCATGGGCGCCTCGGCGGTCTCCTCGGCCCGGGCCAGGAGCGCCGCCTGCACGCGGCGCAGCCCCTCGCGCGTCCGCGTCACCGCGTCCCTCAGGTAGAGGCGCTCGTCGACCGCGATCTGGTCGTTGCGCGAGCGCCCCGTGTGCAGCTTGCCGCCCACCTCGCCGACCAGCTCCAGCAGGCGCCGCTCGACGTTCAGGTGGATGTCCTCGAGCTCGGGACGGAAGGGGAACGTGCCGGCCTCGAGCTCGCTGCGCACCCGGTCGAGGCCCTCGAGGATCGTGTCCCGCTCGGTCTCCGTGAGGAGGCCGGTCCGGGCCAGCGCCCGCGCCCACGCCATGCTGCCGCGGATGTCCTGGGGCCACAGCCGCCGATCGAAGGCCAGCGAGCCCGTGAACTTCTCGGCCGTCGGGTCCGCCGGCTGCGTGAAGCGGCCGCCCCACGCCTTCACGCGGGATCCGGCGCCAGCATCGCCGCGATGTCGCCCATGATGCGCCGGGTCGCGGCCGCTCGCGCGTCGCGCCCACCCGCGCGCGGCCGGGCGAACCGTCGGGGGGGTCCGAACCGCACCACCAGCGGATGGCGCCGGGGCACGTAGAACCGCCGCGACGCCAGCGCCTCGTAGGTGCCCCGGATGGCGGCGGGAACGACCGGCACGCCGGCCCACAGGGCGAGGAGCCCCACGCCGGGCCGGCCCGGCTCGAGGCGGCCCCGCACGCTGAAGGGGCCTTCCGGGAAGATCGCGACGACCCGGCCCGCCTCGAGGGCCCGGAGCGCTTCCCGGAGCGAGCCCGCGTCGCGGCCGTCGAGCGCGAGCCGGATGGAGCCGATGTGGCGGTGCAGCAGCGGGTGCAGCGGGCTCGCGCGCCAGACGCGCGGCATCACGAGGAACGCGACCGGGCGGGGCAGGACCACGCCGAGCACGACGCCGTCGAGGTAGTTGTGGTGGTTCGCGGCGACGATGTAGGGCCCGCGCTCGGGGAGGTGCTCGAGCCCCTCCACGCGCAGGGCGAACAGGCGGTCCAGCGCCATGCGGACCGGGCCGCGGAGCAGCCGCGCGGCGAGGGGGAAGCGCGCGTCACCGTCGCCGACGGCCGGGGACGCGGCGAGGACGTCGGGGCCGGACATGGCGCGTGTTATAGCACGCCGGTCGGGGCCGGGCCAGGCGCGGCCGGCGTCGGGGAGCGCGGGGGGCTCAGCGCCGCCAGGTCTTGCGATAGCGCGCGACGGCCGCGTTGTGCTCGGCCACGGTGGTGGAGAAGTGGTGGCGGCGGTCGTCGCGCTTGACGAAGTAGAGGTAGCCGACGTCGGCCGGCGCCAGCACGGCCTCGATGGCCGGGAGCCCCGGGCTGGCGATCGGGCCGGGGGGAAGGCCCCGTCGGGTGTACGTGTTGTAGGGATGATCCGCGCCCAGGTCGGCGCGCGTGAGGGTGCGGCGCTCCTTGGCGACGGCGTACTGCACGGTCGGGTCCGCCTGCAGGGGCATGCCCAGGCGCAGGCGGTTCCAGAAGACGGCGGCGATCAGCGGCTGCTCGTCGCGCTCGACCGCCTCGCGCTCCACGATCGAGGCGAGGGTGAGCAGCTGGTGGACGTCGAGCCCGCGCTCGTGCCCGCGCGCGCGGATCTCGGGCGTGAGCACGGTCCACATCCGCTGCACCATCCGCGTGACGATCTCCTCCGCCGTCATGCCCCGGACCAGGTGGTAGGTGTCTGGAAAGAGGTAGCCCTCGGCGCTCGCGGCGTCGATCCCGAGGCTCGCCAGCAGCGCGGGATCGCCGGCGGCACGCAGGATCGCGTCGACGTCCGCCAGCCCCGCGGACTCCAGGGCGCGGGCCAGCTCGGCGACGCTCGCCCCTTCCGGGTGCAGGACGGCGTGCTGGCGGACGCGGCCGCTCTCGAGGAGCCGGAGCACGTCCAGGGTGGAGGCGGACCGGGCCACCTCGTACTCGCCGGCCCGCAGCCGGCGGCTGCTGCCCCGGGCGAAGGCGAGCCCCACGAAGGCCGCACGGCTGCGGATCACCTCGGCCGCGACCAGCCTGTCGGCGATGCCGACCAGGCCGGCGTGGGCCGGGATCTCGACCACCCGGGCGCCGGCCCGGAGCGCGGGCGTCGGCGTCAGGACGAGCCAGCCGATGAGCCCGGCGCCCGCGACGGCGAGCGCGAGCCCGATGGTGAGCCAAGGACGGGATCGCACCTCGGATCGAGTCTACCCCGACGGGAGCCCGAGCCCCGGTCGGGCCGTCTGGTATACTGTCGGACCTGGGTCTGGCGTCCGGCAGCGAGCCGTGACGTTGGCGCCATTCTTCATCCGGACGACCAGGGGGTTTCATGCTGGAGCTCTCGCTCCCCACGCGCCACGACTGGATTCACTCCGACCGCACCTACGGCAAGCTCGCCATCGAGCCCTTCGAGCCGGGCTTCGCCCTCACCGTCGGCATCGCCTATCGCCGCGTGCTCCTGTCCGCGATCCACGGGGCGGCGCCGACGTGGGTCAAGATCGAGAACGTCCTGCACGAGTTCTCACACCTGCCGGGGGTGACCGAGGACACGCTGGACATCCTCCTGAACCTGCGCAAGGCCGTCTTCGCCCTCCACGTCAACCGGCCGAAGATCCTGCGGCTGAAGGCGCAGGGGCCGGGGGCGGTCAAGGCCGGGGACTTCGAGCCCGACGCCGACGTCGACATCCTCACGCCGGACCAGCCCCTCGCGACCCTGGACAAGGACGGGGTGCTCGAGATGGAGGTCTGCATCGAGCGCGGGCGCGGCTACGTCCCCGCGGAGAAGCGCGAGCCGGAGGCGCTCCCCATCAACGCGATCCTGCTCGACGCCGACTTCTCACCGGTGAGCCGGGTGAACTTCCGCGTGGAGCCCTTGCCGGCGGCGGCGGCGGACGGCCCGACGATGGAACGTCTCGTCCTCGAGCTCTGGACGGACGGCAGCGTCGACCCCGGGCTCGCGGTGGGCGAGGCGGCGCGCATCCTCCAGGACCATTTCACCCTGCTCACCGACTTCCCGGAGGCGGCGCACGAGGAGGAGGACCAGCCTGAGCACCCCGAGGTGCGGCCGCGCACGGAGGTCAACGAGAACCTGTTCCGCAACGTCGACGAGCTCGAGCTGTCGGTCCGGGCGTCGAACTGCCTGAAGACCGCCAACATCCGCACGATCGCCGACCTCGTGCAGAAGAGCGAGGCGGAGCTGCTCAAGACCAAGAACTTCGGCAAGAAGTCGCTCAACGAGATCAAGACCATCCTGGGCGAGATGGGCCTCGCCCTCGGGATGCGGCTCGACCCCGAGGAGCTGGATCGGCTCCGGGCCCAGTACGAGCGCGCCTACGAGACCTGAGCACGGCCCGGCGGCCGCGCCTCAGCGCGGCAGCCGGGTCTTGATGCGGGCCACGGCCTCCTCGGTGTCCTCGCGGCGGCCGAAGCCGGTCAGGCGGAAGTAGCCCTCGCCGCTCGGCCCGAACCCGGACCCGGGCGTGCCGACCACGTGGGCCTCGGTGAGGAGAAGGTCGAAGAAGTCCCACGACGACAGGCCGGGCGGCGTCTTGACCCAGATGTAGGGGGCGTTGCGGCCGCCGTGCACGGTGAGCCCGGCCGCCTCGAGCCCGTCCCGGATGATCCGGGCGTTGTCCATGTAGAAGTCGATCAGCTCGCGGACCTGCCGCCTGCCCTCGTCCGCGTACACCGCCGCGGCGCCCTTCTGGACGATGTAGGGCACGCCGTTGAACTTCGTCGACTGCCGGCGGAACCACAGCGGGTTGAGCGCCACGCGGGCGCCGTCCGGCCCGCGGCCGGCGACCTCCTTCGGCACGACCGTGAACGCGCAGCGGGTGCCGGTGAACCCGGCGCTCTTGGAGAAGGACCGGAACTCGACGGCCACCTCGCGCGCGCCCTCGATCTCGTAGATCGAGTGCGGCACGCCCGGCTCGCGGATGTACGCCTCGTAGGCGGCGTCGAACAGCAGCACCGCCTCGTGCTGCCGGGCCCACTCGACCCAGGCCCGGAGGGCGTCCCGCTCGAGGACGGCGCCCGTGGGGTTGTTCGGAAAGCAGAGGTAGACGAGGTCGACCCGGCGGTCGGGCAGCGGCGGGCGGAAGCCGTTCTCGGCCACGCACGGCAGGTACGCGACGCGGTCGTAGCGCCCGGTGTCGTCCAGGACGCCGGCGCGGCCGGCCATCACGTTGCTGTCGAGGTAGACCGGGTACACCGGGTCGGTGAGCGCCACCACGCAGTCCGGCGCGAAGATCTCCTGGATGTTGCCGCTGTCCTGCTTGGCGCCGTCGCTCACGAAGATCTCGTCCGGGGCTACGCTGACGCCGAGCGCGCCGTAGTCGTGCTCGGCCACGAGCGACGTCAGGAAGTCGTAGCCGGTCTCCGGCCCGTACCCGCGGAAGCTCTCGGCGCGCGCCATCTCGTCCACTGCCTCGTGCAGGGCGCGGACGACGGCGGGCGGCAGCGGGCGGGTCACGTCGCCGATCCCGAGGCGGATGATGCGGGCCTCGGGGTGCGCGGCCTGGAAGTCGCGCACGCGGCGCGCGATCTCGCTGAAGAGATAGCTGCTCTTGAGCTTCAGGTAGTGCTCGTTGACTCGCGCCACGCCGCTCCCCCCTGCCCAGTTGGCGGAACGGACGCGATTCTAGCAGATCGTGTCGGGGTCGAGGCAGAGCCGCTCCGTCGCCCGCGTGGCCCAGCGCGTGACGTCGAGCACGCGCCCGTCGGTCTCGAGCACGACGGCGCCGTCGCGGTCGGTGCGGAAGACCCGGGCGCCGGCGGCCGCGAGACGGGCCAGCACGTCCGGGTCCGGGTGCCCATAGGCGTTGCGGGCGCCGACGGACACGACGGCGACGCTCGGGCGCACCGCGGCCGCGAGCACGGGGCTCGTGGAGGTCCGCGCGCCGTGGTGCGGGACCTTCAGCACGGTCGCGGCCAGGACGGCGCCGGCGGCGGCGAGCCGGCGCTCGGCCGCCGCCTCGATGTCGGAGGCCAGCAGGAACGAGGCGAGGCCGTAGTCGACACGCAGCACGAGGGCGCGGTCGTTGTCGCTTGCGCCGGCGGCCGGGCCGCCACCGCCGAGCGGCGTCACGACGGCGCCCCCGAGGGCGAAGGGCTCACCGAGCGGCCGCCTCACGTCCCAGCGCGCGCCGACGGGGAAGAGCCGGTGGATGGCCCCCATTCCGCCGGCGTGATCGCTGTCGGGGTGCGTGGTGACGGTGCCCGCCAGCCGCAGGTGGCCGCGGTTCCACAGGAACGGAGCCACGACGCGCTCGCCGGCGTCGAGGCGGTAGGGGCCGCCGCTGCCGGCATCGACGAGCACCGTGCGGCCGTCCGGCCCCTCCACGACGATCGCGTCGCCCTGCCCCACGTCGAGGACGACGACGCGGAGCCGGCCGTCGGCCGGCCGGAGCGCCGGCCAGAGGGTCAGCGTCGCCGCGGCCGCGCCGAGGGCCAGGGCCGCCCCGCCCATGCGGCGCGCCCCCCGGCCGTCGGCCCGCGCCGCGCGCCAGGCGGCGAGCCCGAGGCCGAGGGCCACCGCGTACGCCACGCACGCCACCGGCCCCGGCGCGGGCAGATGGACCACGGCCCACGGCACCCACGCCACGAGCGCGACGGCGCCGCGGAGCAGGAGCAGCACGGGCCACGTCGCGCCGAGCAGCGCGTGACCGGCGACCTCGCTGGCCAGCCCGGCGGCGAGCCCGGCCAGGCCCAGGATCGTGGCCAGCGCGGCCAGCGGGACGACCACCAGGTTGGCGAGCAGGCCGAGCGTCGACACCTGGTTGAAGTGGGCGAGGGTGACGGGCAGGACCGCGGCCTGGGCGACCGCGCTCACGGCCAGGGCGCCGGCCAGCCGCCCTCGCGGGAGCGGGGCGGCCACGATCCCGGCCGTGGCGACGAACGAGAGCTGGAACCCCGGGTCGTGCAGGTCGGCGGGCCGGACGGCCAGGATCGCGAGGGCGGCGAGGGCGAGGCTGTTCACGACCGCCGCCTGCCGGTCCAGGATGAGGGCGCCGAGAACCAGCGCGGCCATCATCGTGGCCCGCAGCACGGAGGGCTCCGGCCCCACCACCGCGGCGAAGGCGAGGACGGCGCCCAGCGCGCCGGCCGCCGTCGGTCGCCGCGGGACGCCGACGGCGCCGAGCGCGGCCCACACCGCGCCGGCCAGCAGCGCGACGTTGAACCCGGACACGGCGAGGACGTGGGAGACGCCGGCCGCACGGAAGGACCGGTCGATCTCGGGCGGCAGCGCGGTGCGCTCCCCGAGCAGCAGGCCGGCCAGGAGCGCCGCGGACGCCGGGGGGAGCGCCGCCTGCAGCATCCCGACCGCGCGCCGCCGCGCCCGCGTGGCCCGGCCGGGGGCGGGAGGCTCGAGCGGCTCGACCGTGTCCGCCCGGCCCGTGCCCACGACGTGGATTCCGTGGCGCGCCAGATACACGCCGTGATCGAACGTTCCCGGGTTCCGGAAGCCACGCGCCCGGAACAGTCGCAGCGTGAGCCGCAGCCGCTGCCCGCCGGCGAGATCGGGCGGCTCCCCGTAGAGCGTCGCCTGGACCCGTCCGTGGCGCGGGTCGCCGTCGACGCGCTCGACGTCGAGGAGCAGGCGCGTGCGGTCGCGGGCCCACCGGACCGGCTCTCCGGCGAGCCGACCCTCGACGCGCGCGCGTGCGGGAAGGTCCAGCCCGCTCACGTGCCCGGCGGGACGGGGCGGCGGGGTCACGCGCAGGACACCGAGCGCGGCGATCGCGACCACGAGGGCCAGCGCGCCGGCCGCGGAGAGCCGGAAGAGGATGAACAGGGCCGCGGCCGCGGTGGCGACCGCGAACGCGAGCCAGGCCGGGGCCTCGCCGACCCAGGGGGCGATCGCCACGCCGGCGGCGAAGGCGAGCGCCGCCGGGAGCAGCGGCATGGCGCGCCACGGCACGGCCGCTACGGGTGGACGGTGACGAGCGGGCGCAGCCGGGCGAGGCGGGCCGCGCCCAGGCCGGGCACGCGTCGGAGGTCGTCGACGGTGGCGAAGGGCCGCGCCGCGGCGATGCGTGCGGCCAGCACCGGCCCCACTCCCGGCAGCGCCACGAGGCGCTCCGCGGGCGCCCGGTTGACGTCGATCGGCCGCGGCGCGGCCGCCACGGTCGTGCGGGCACGCGGCTTGGCGGATCCCGGGCGGTCCTTTCCGGTGGTGGTCGCGCGCCACGCGGGCGGCGTGTGGTCGAAGGCTTCGAGCGACTGGGCCAGGTGGGGCTGCCGCTCGCGCCAGTGCTGTGCGCCGAGCCCGGTGCCGGCGGCGGCGACGGCGAGCAGCCCCAGGACCAGCTGCCGGCGGGAAGCGAGGGCCATGACCGACCATAGCCGCGGGCCGGCAGGCCGGCCAGAGTCGACGAACGGAGACGGTCCGCCGTCACCCCGGGGAGACACCGAGGCGCGGGCGGCCGCGCGCGGTCAGTC
>JAICGY010000146.1 GCA_025922915.1 Candidatus Methylomirabilota bacterium
AGGACGCCGTGCGGGCGGTGGACGTGCAGCCGGGTGACGGCGAGCGGGCCCTTACCGAGATAGCGGCCGCGGGCGCCCGCCGCGCGGGGCCGGCCGCGTTCGCGGCGTGAGCGACGGTCCGATGGCCCGCCGGCCGGCCACGAGCGCCGCCCTCGCCCGCTACGGGGCGCTCGCCGAGTACAACCGCAAGCGACGCTTCGACGTCACGCCGGAGCCGCCCGGTCGTCCCGGGCGCCGGCGGCGCCAGGCGCTCGAGTTCGTCGTGCAGAAGCACCGGGCCAGCCACCTCCACTACGACCTGCGCCTGGAGCACGAGGGCGCCATGCTCTCGTGGGCGGTGCCCAAGGGGCCGTCGCTCGATCCGAGCGTGAAGCGGCTGGCGATGATGACCGAGCCGCACCCGATGGAGTACAACGACTTCGAGGGAGTCATCCCCGAGGGTGAGTACGGGGGCGGCACCGTCATGATCTGGGACCGCGGCCGCTGGACGCCCGAGGTGCCGGACGTCGCGCGGGCGCTGGCGCGCGGCGAGCTGAAGCTCGCGCTCCATGGCCGCAAGCTCCGCGGATCCTGGGTGCTCGTGCGCACGCGGGGTCCCCGCCAGTGGCTGCTCATCAAGCACCGCGACCGGTGGGCCTCGACGGAGGACGTGACGGTGACGCGGCCGGCCTCCGTGGTGTCGCGCCGCACCATGGCGGGCATCGCGCGGGCGGCGGGGGCGACGGCGCGCCAGCAGGCGCGCGCAGCGGACGCGGACCCGTCGCGGCCCGCAAGCCGGTCCGCCTGATCCGTCCAGGCCGGTGGCGGGGCCGGGACGTCGCGCCGCGGTCGCGCCCATGCTCGCCACGCTGGTGGACGCGCCGTTCACGGCGCCGGGCTGGGTGTTCGAGGAGAAGTACGACGGCGTGCGGATCGTCGCCGTCAAGGACCGCCGGCGCGTCCAGCTCGTGACGCGCAACGGAAAGGACCGCACCTCCAGCTACCCGGAGGTCGCGCGGGCCGTGACCGCGCTCCCCGCGCCGACGCTGGTGCTCGACGGCGAGGTGGTCGCCTTCGACGCCGCCGGTGTGTCGCGCTTCCAGTTGCTCCAGCGGCCGGGTCCGGACGTGACCCCCGTCTACGTGGTGTTCGACTGTCTCTTCGCCCGGGGCCGCGATCTCCTGCGCCTGCCGCTCGCCGAGCGCCGGCGCGTGCTCGAGACCGTGGTGCGCGAGGGGCCGGCGCTGCGGCTGGCCCGCCGGCTGCCCGGCGACGGCCGGGAGGCCTACCGCGAGGCGGAGCGTCGCGGGCTGGAGGGGATCGTGGGCAAGGACCCGCGGTCACCGTACCGGCCGGGCGTCCGCTCCCCCGAGTGGCGGAAGGTGAAGATCCGCGCCGAGGAGGAGTTCGTCGTCGGGGGCTACACGGCGCCGCGCGGCGGTCGCGCCCACCTGGGCGCCCTGCTCGTCGGGGCCTGGGACGACGGGCGGCTGCGCTACGCCGGCAAGGTGGGCACCGGCTTCACAAGCGCCACGCTCGCGGCCCTCGCGCGGCGCTTCGCGCCCCTCGTTCGCTCCCGCTCGCCGTTCGCCGACCGCGTCCGCGAGCGCGGCGTGACCTGGCTCGAGCCCCGCACCGTCGTCCAGCTCGCATTCACCGAGCGCACCGCCGACGGCCGCCTCCGCCACCCCGTCTTCCTCGGCCTCCGCGACGACAAGGACCCCAGAGAAGTACGCTGGGGCGACGTCGTGGGTGGTGCGGCCCCGCGCGCCCCGGGGAGGTTTGGAGGGGGCGCCTCGCCCCCTCCAAAATGACAAGCGGGCGCCATTGCGGTGGTGCGGCCCCGCGCGCCCCGGGGAGGTTTGGAGGGGGCGCCTCGCCCCCTCCAAGATGAACAAGCAGGCGACGCCGCGGGCCGTGCGGCCCCGCGCGCCCCGGGGAGGCCTCGCCCTCCGAGCGAGACCCGCTACACCGCGTAGCGGCGTCGAATGCCCGCGAGCACGCGGCGCCGTGACTCCGCCGGCGCCAGCGGAGCCCGCTCCAGGTGCGCAACCTCGTCCGCGAGATCGCCGTCCTTCACCATCTCGCGCAGCCAGCGCGAGTAGTCGCCGCTCCCGAGGTGGTGCGACCACGTGGCCTCGTCGACCCCGTCCGCGATCTCGACGAAGCGCTGGAGGTTGGCGGCCCGGAGGTTGAGGGCCCCGAGCGGGCCGCGGAAGAAGAAGCTGCGCTCAGCGGGCAGCTCCCCCTCGACGTACTTCCGGACGTGCCGGCGGTGCTGCACGCGGCGCCGCGCGACCTTGAAGCGGGCGGCGCGGGGCTCCCCGCCGAGCCAGGCCAGCGCCGCCTCGCCACGCGCGAGGGGATGGCCCTCGAGCGCGGGCAGCGGCCCGTTCGTCCCCCCCGCCGCCTGCACGGTGCGGACAGCCGACTCGAGCGCGGCGAGCTCGGTCGACGCCACCGTGTTCGGCAGCGCCCGCACGGCGGGCGCCAGCTCGCGCGCCGACAGCGTGATGAGGCACAGGGCCTCTGCTCCCGGCGCCAGCAGCTCGCTGGCGGGCGAACCCTCTGACGGCAGGACGTGGTGCGCCTCGTCGATGACGAGCCAGTGGGGCAGGCCGCTCGCCGAGCGCACCGCGGCGACCGTCCCCAGGACCTTTGTGCCGTACGCGACCTTCTCCTCCAGCGTCAGCGCGCTCATGTCCAGCACGAGGCTCGTGCGCGGCTGCCGCAGGAGCTGGCCGATCTCCTCCGGCGTCGGCAGCGCCTGCTCGGCGTTCCCGCCGAGCACCACCAGCCCCTCGAGCTCGACCAGGGCCTGATAGTCCCCCTCCGGGTCGAGAAGGAGCAGGGAGCGCCCGCTCTCCACGATGCGTTCGACGAGCACCCCGGTCAGGCTGGTCTTGCCGCTGCCGGAGGGACCGGCCACGAGCAGGCGAGTCCCGTGGGCGGGAATGGTGAGCGGACGCCCGTCGCCGAGCTGGCCGAGCGCCAGGCTGTGCCGCCCGAGGCGGGGCACCAGGCTCACCAGGTCCTCCAGGAGGTGCTCCTCGATGAACTCCACGGCGCCGCGCGCCGCGGGCGCCCGCGTCACGTAGTCGGCGCGATCGCGGAGGGCTGGCACCGCGTCCGCCACCGCCACGGCGCACTCGCACAGGGCGAGGAACGCGTGGTCGTTCTCCGCATCGCCGATACCGGCCGTGTTGTGCGCGGAAAGCTGGAGCGCCTCGAGGACCGCCTCGAGCCCGGTCGCCTTCGTGACGCCGCCGGGCAGGAGCATGAGCGCGCCCTTGTTGAACACCAGCGCCCGCTCCACGCCGGTCTCGCGGATCGCCTCCAGCGCGGCGGGGGCATAGGCGGCCTGGGTCGCCAGGATCGCGTGGCCGATGTCGAACGGGACGTCACGGCGGCGCAGGGCCTGGACGAATGCGGGCTCCGGGGGGTCGCCCAGGGTTCGGATCTCCCGGCGCTCGGGGAAGTACAGGAGGGCGCCGTTCTCGGCCACGATCGCGTCGAAGAGGCGGTCCGCGTCGGGACACACGGCACGGAGGTCGGGCAGCATGCGGCCGGTCACGAGGACGACCCGTCGTCCCGAGGCGCGCACGCGCTCGAGGGCGGCGATGGTCGTCTCGTGCAGGCGGTCGTGCTCGGCGATCGTGCCGTCGTAATCGGTGGCGAGGACGTGGACGTTCACAACCGGCTCCTCCTCCGTCCACGGTACCATGCGCCCGCCGCACCGCCTCGCATCCGGCTTCAGCGAAGCAGGCTGGCGTACACCCCGACGGTCCGCGCCATCGCGGCGTCGAACGAGTGCTGGGCGGTGACGAGGGCCCGCCCGCGGCTCGCCATCGCGCGCGCCCTCTCGGGGTCGGCCAGGACGTCCTCGATGGCGGCCGCGAGCGCCGCCGCATCGCCGGGAGGCACCAGGCGTCCGGTGTCGCCGTCGCGCACCAGATCCCCGACGCTGCCCACGTCGCTGGCCACCACGGGCGTGCCCACCGCCAGCGCCTGGGGGATGACCTGCGGGGTCGCCTCCGACCGCACCGAGGGCAGCACGAGGACGTCCAGCGCCGCCATCACTTCCGGGATGTCCCGCCGGAAGCCGGTCAGGCGCACGGCGTGCTCGAGGCCGAGGTCGCGCACACGCCGGCGGACCTGCTCGAAGCCGACGCCGTCTCCCACGATGAGGAAGCGCGTGACCGGGCGAGTGGCCAGGATCCGGCGGGCTGCCTCGAGAAACACGTCGTGCCCCTTGGACCCCCGGATGTTGGCGACGAGGCCGACCAGGCGCGGTGCAGGGGCGCCGTCCAGGCCGAGCTCGGTCCGCACGGCGTCGCCGGAGACTCCGGGGTGGAAGCGGGCGATGTCGACGCCGGCCGGGACGGTGACGATGCGCTCACGCGACACGCCGGCCGCGGCCACCAGGCGCGCCGTGGCCTCGCCGCTCGCGATGACCCGGGCCGCCAGCCGGTAGACGAGGGCGCGCCGCCGGGCGATCCGGATGGTGACGTGGCGGCTCCGGACGACGGGGATGCCGCGCGAGCGCGCCGCCAGGCCGGCGAGCCAGCTGTCGACCGAGCTGTGCGTGTGGACGATGGCCGGACGGCGCTGGCCGACGAGCCGCCGCAGGGCGCGCAGCGCGGTGAGGTCGAGCGCGCTGCGCATGCGGATGGCGGTGGCCGGCACGCCGGCGCGCGCCGCCTCCACGAGGAGGCGGCTGTCGGGCTGCGCGACGACGAGGACGTCCCAGTCGCGGGCGAGGAGCCATCGCGACTCGTCGAGGATCCGGATCTCCTGGCCGCCGAACCCGGTCGACGCCTCGGAGTGCAGCACGAGCCGGCGCGCCGCGACATTCACGGCGTGCCCGCCCTCGGAGGCGCGGGCCGGCTCAGCGCGGGCCGCGCCGGTCGGCTGCGCCCGCGGACTTGGCGCGCTCGACCTGGATCGTCCGGCCGTCGAGCGTCGTGCCGTGCAACCGCCCGATGGCCGCGTCGGCATCTTCCGGTGTCGCCATCTCGACGAACCCGAAGCCGCGCGAACGCCCGGTATCCCGATCGGTTACGACAGCTGCGGACTCCACGGTGCCCACGGCCGCGAACACCTCGCGCAGCCGCTCGGTGGAGGTGGAGAAGGAGAGTCCGCCGACGAAGAGCTTGACGGCCATGGAGCGCGCTCCTTTGGAGGGGTTGCCGCCGATCGACCCGCACTCGACGGCCCGGAGTATACACTGGGGCGCGTGACGGGGGTCGAGCAATTCATCGAGCAGTTCACCTATGTCGGCCTCTTCCTGGCGCTCTTCGTCGCCGCGCTCGGGGTGCCCATTCCCGAGGAGGTCCCGGTTCTCGCGGCCGGGGTGCTCGCCCACGAGGGGCTGGTGCGGTGGTGGATCGCCCTGCCCGTCTGCTTCCTGGGCGTGGTCTCGGGCGACGTCCTGCTCTACTGGGTCGGACACCACTGGGGCGAGCGGGTGCTCGGCTGGCGCCCGGTGCGCCGGGTCTTGACGGTCGCGCGCGAGGAGGCGCTCCTGGCGGCGTACCGGCGTCACGGCGTGAAGATCGTGCTGACCGCGCGCCACGTCGTCGGCCTCCGTGCGGCCGCCTTCCTGACCGCCGGCATCGCGCGCGTGCCGTTCCCGCGCTTCCTGCTCGCCGATGCCGGGGCGGCCCTGGTCGGCGTGCCGCTCGCCTTCGGGCTGGCGTTCTTCTTCACCGACCAGATCCAGCAGGTGGTGGCGGGTGTGCACCGCGCGGAACGGTGGGTGGTGTTCCTCGCCCTCCTGGCCACCGCGACGTGGCTCGCCGCGTGCGCCTACCGGCGTGGGCGGGAGCTGCCGCGGTGACCGGCGGGGTCCCGGACCGCGTGCTATAGTCGCCGCTGAGCGTGCGAGCCGAGCGCTGAGATGGGCGAGTTTGCGGCCATGACGACCTCCTCGCGCAAGCCCTGGGAAGGCCTCTTCCGCCTCCTCGAGCGGGACGAGCGCGTCTTCGCGGTGCTCCTGGCCGTCGCGATGGTCGGCGGCCTGGCCACGCTCGGCCTCGTTCCCCTGCGGCCGCGCCACCGGGTGGACCTCTACTCGCTGGTCATCTGGTTCGCCCTCTACAAGCTCGGGATCTTCGCCCTCGTCACGGTGCACCAGCGCGCGACCCGCACGATCTTCCTCGGCGCGCTCGCCATCGACCTCGTGCTCGTGTTCATCCTCCTCTACCTGACCGGCGGGGGCGACAGCCTCTTCTACCTGCTGTTCTTCCCGCTGGTCGCGGTCAACGCGTACTACTTCGGACCCTGGGTGGCCCTGGCCGCCGCGCTCATCGCCGGCCTGCTGTACGCGGCCGCGGCCGCGCTGGCCCCGCCGTGGGTCGGGTGGACGCCGGTCGTCATCCTGGCCGTCCTCGTCGGCCTGCCGGCGGTCACGGTGGGCCTCGTGGCCGAGCGGGAGCGCGGGGCGCGCGCGGAGGTGGAGCGGCTCAACGCGGAGCTGACCGGCACCCTGAACCGCCTGCAGGCGACGCAGCGCGATCTGCTGGAGGCGGAGCGCATGGCGACGGTCGGCCGGCTCTCGCTCAAGGTCGCCCACGAGGTCCGGAATCCGATCGCGGCCATCGAGCTCAACGCGGAGCTCCTGCAGGACGTCGTGCGGGCGTCGGGGGGGCCCGCGCTGGAGGAGGCGCACAGCCTGGTGGCGGCGATCCGCGACCAGGTGAACACGCTGGACGCGCTCACCGAGGAGTACCTCGTGTTCGCCCGCTTCCCCAAGCCGCACTTCGAGGAGGAGTCGGTGAACGAGCTCCTCCGCGAGCTGGCCGACTTCGTCCGGCCCGTGGCCATCCGGCAGGGGCTCGACCTCCGCGTGGCGACGGATGCCGCGGTCCGGACGCTGGAGATCGACCGGGCGCTCCTGCGCCAGGCCGTCCTGAACCTCGTGAAGAACGGCATGGAGGCGCTCTCGCGCGGCGGCGCGCTCACGCTGGCCAGCCGGCGCGACGGGGAGGCGGTCGAGATCGAGGTCTCCGACACGGGCCCGGGCATCAGCGAGGAGGTCGCCGAGCAGCTCTTCGAGCCGTTCTTCACGACCAAGCCGCAGGGCACCGGGCTCGGGCTCGGGATCACGCGCCAGATCATCGAGGAGCACGGCGGGCAGCTCACGTGGAGCAACCGGCCCGGCGGCGGCGCCAGCTTCGTCATCCGTCTGCCGCTCCAGCGCGCCGTCCATGTCTGAGTCTCCGACGCTCCTGGTGGCCGACGACGATCCCGGTCTGCGCGAGGGGCTCGATCGCGCGCTCGCCCGAGAGGGCTACCGCGTGATCCTCGCCTCCGACGGGCGGGCGGCGCTGGAGCGGGTGCAGGCGGGCGGCATCGACCTCATCGTCACCGATCTCAAGATGCCCGGCCTCACCGGGCTGGAGCTGCTCCGCGCGGCGAAGGCGATCAGCCCCGACGTCGACGTGATCCTCCTGACCGCGTTCGGCACCGTCGAGGAGGCCGTCAAGGCCATGAAGGACGGCGCCTACGACTTCCTCACCAAGCCGTTCCGCCGCGAGCAGCTGGTGAAGCTCATCGAGAAGGCGCTCGAGCGGCGCGCGCTCATCCTCCAGAACCGGGCCCTGCGCCAGCAGCTGGAAGACCTGCGGACCAAGGGGCAGGTGATCGGCACGAGCCCCGTCTTCCGCCGGCTGATGACGCTGGTCGAGCAGGTCGCGAACTCGTCGGCCACGGTACTCATCCAGGGCGAGAGCGGGACCGGCAAGGAGCTGGTGGCCCGGGCGATCCACGAGCAGTCGCCCCGGCGCGCCGGCCCCTTCGTCGCCGTGAACTGCGCGGCGCTGCCCGAGACCCTGCTGGAGTCGGAGCTCTTCGGCTACGAGAAGGGCGCCTTCACGGGCGCCGTCGGCCGCAAGGAGGGGCGGTTCGAGCTCGCCCACGGGGGAACGCTGTTCCTCGACGAGGTCGCCGACCTCTCGCTGGTCACCCAGCCGAAGATCCTCCGTGTACTGCAGCAGGGGGAGTTCGAGCGCCTGGGCGGGACGCGCACCCTGCAGGTCGACGTGCGGGTGGTCGCCGCCACCAACCAGGATCTGGCCCAGATGGTCCGCGAGCGGCGGTTCCGCGAGGACCTCTACTACCGGCTGAACGTCATCACCGTGCACGTGCCGCCCCTGCGCGAGCGGCCCGAGGACGTCCCGCTCCTCGCCGAGCATTTCTTGCGGATCTACGCGGCGAAGAACAGCCGCCAGCTCGAAGGCTTCACGCGCGAGGCGGTGGAGCGGCTCGAGGCCTACCGCTGGCCTGGGAACGTCCGCGAGCTCGAGAACGTCGTCGAGCGCGCCGTCGTGCTGGCCCGCGGCACGCGCGTGGACGCCGATGCGCTCCCGCAGGAGCTGGCCGGGGTCAAGCGTCCGCCCCGCGACGCGATCCTCGACCTCGTCGGCACGCCCCTCGACGAGATCGAGCAGCGGCTCCTCGACGAGACGCTGCGCATCACGGGCGGGAACAAGACGCAGGCGGCCCGGCTGCTCGGGATCGACGTCCGGACCGTGGCCCGCAAGCTGGAGCGACGCGAGGACGCCGGCGAGACGGCCGAGGGGACGAGCGCGGGCCCGTGACCGCCCTCTGCTAGTCTAGGCGCCATGAAAGCGCTCCTCGTCACTCGCGAGTTCCCCCCGCACATCTACGGCGGCGCCGGCGTCGTGGTCGACCAGCTCAGCCGTGCGCTGGCGCAGCGCATGGCGGTGGAGGTCCGGTGCTTCGGCCCGCGCGCGCCGCGGACGGACGGCATCGGTCTCCGCGGGTACGAGCCCTGGGACCGGCTGGCCGCCGGGCCGGACGGCCCGCGGTTCGTGCCGGCGCTCGAGACCCTCTCCATCGGCCTCGCCATGGCACGCGACCACGTGGACGCCGACGTCGTGCACGCGCACACGTGGTACGCGGACATGGGGGCCCTGTGGATCAGCACGCTCTACCGGATCCCCCTGGTCGTCACGCTCCACAGCATGGAGCCGCTCCGCCCGTGGAAGGCAGACCAGCTCGGCAGCGGGTACCTGCTGTCGTCGTGGATCGAGAAGATCGGCGTCGAGTCGGCCCACCGGGTGATCGCGGTCTCGCGGCAGATGCGCACGGACATCCTCCAGCACTTCCACGTCGATCCCGACCGCGTCGTGACGATCCACAACGGGATCGACCCCGATCGCTTCCGCCGCACCGAGCAGCGCGACGCCCTCGCCCGTCTGGGCGTCACGCCCCCGTTCGTGCTCTTCGTCGGCCGCATCACCGACCAGAAGGGGATCTTCCACCTGCTGGAGGCGGCCAAGCGGCTGCCCGCCGGCGTGCAGGTCGTGCTCTGCGCCTCGGCGCCGGACACGCCGGAGATCGAGGAGCGGCTGCGCC
>JAICGY010000147.1 GCA_025922915.1 Candidatus Methylomirabilota bacterium
CTACGCGTCGCCGGCGAGATCCCCGGCACCCTCATCCTGATCCACGGCCGGGACGATCCGGCCGTGCCCTACACCGAGAGCCTCCGCCTCGCCGAGGCTCGCGGGGGCGACACCAGGCTCGTCGTCGTGGACGTCCTGGGCCACGTCGAGGGCGCCACGCTGCGCGCCCGGCTGGCCGCCGGGCGCGACCTGCTCGCCCTCCTGACGATCACGTACCGCCTCCTCGCCTCCTGAGCCGGGCACGGCGAGCGCCGGCCAGGTCAATCGCGCGAGAAGCGGACCTCCAGACGATCGATGCAGGTCCCGCCGTGGCGCTGGGCATGGCCGAGGAACGCGCCGCCGATCTTGCCCGACTTGTCGGCGTCGTCGATCACGTAGCGGATCGCGTCACCCCACCACTCCAGCCGGACCTTCCCGCGGTATGCCAGGTCGACCCCTTCTCGAACGCCTTCCAGAGCGGCCGCAGGTCCGCGTCCTTCCGCGCGCCGCCACGGCGCCGTCAGCCCGCCGCCGCCCGCAGGAGCTCGAACACGCGCGCCGGCGTCAGCGGGATCGCCTCGACGCGCACGCCCCGGTCCGCCAGCGCGTCCTCGACGGCGTTCGCGATCGCCGCCCCGACGGCGATGATACCGCTCTCGCCGACGCCCTTGATGCCGAGCGGGTTGACGACGGAGGGGAAGACGAGGTGCTCGACGGCGAGCGGCGGCAGCTCGTCGGCGCGCGGCAGCCCGTAGTCCATGAGCGTGCCCGTCACGAGCTGTCCCTGCGCGTCGTGGACGAGCTCCTCGGCGAGCGCGCTGCCCAGCCCCTGGGCGATCCCGCCGTGCAGCTGGCCCTCCACGATCATCGGGTTGATCGGCTCCCCGCAGTCGTGCACGACCGCGTAGCGGAGGAGGCGCACGGCACCCGTCTCCACGTCGACCTCGAGGGCGACGGCGTGCACGCCGAACGCCCAGGTGACGCTCCCCGGATAGAAGAACGCGCAGGCGCCGAGGCCGGGGCGGCCGAGCGCGGCGGTCGCCCGGCTCCGGACGGCCGCCCGCGCGACCGCGCCCAGCGGCACCGTGCGGCCCGGAACGCCGCGCACGCCGGCCCGGCCGTCCGCGAGCACGACGTCCTCGGCGGCGCACTCGAGCATCTCGGCGGCCACCAGCCGCGCGCGATGGGCCACCTCGGCCGCCGAGCGGGCCACCGCGGGGCCCGCCACCGCCGCCACCCGGCTGGCGATCGTGCCCATGCCGAACCCGACCAGCTGCGTGTCGCCGCCGACCACGGTCACCGACTCGACGGGGACGCCGAGCTGGTCGGCGCAGATCTGCGCGAGCGTCGTCTCGTGACCCTGGCCCTGCGCGCACACGCCCAGGTGCACGAAGACCGTCCCGTCGGGGTCCACCCGCACGTCGGCGCCCTCGAACGGCCCGAGCCCGGTCCCCTCCACGTAGGCCGACACGCCGAGCCCGATCGGGCGCGACGAGCCGCGCCGCGCGGGCTGCTCCTTCCGCCAGCGGTCGTAGTCGAGCAGCGACAGGACACGCTCGAAGCCCGCGGGATAGTCGGCCGGGTCGTACACGATCGGCACCCCGTCCCGGTACGTCAGCCCGGTGGAGTACGGCATCTGCTCCGGTGTCACGAGGTTCCGTCGTCGGAGCTCGGCGGCGTCCAGGCCGATGGCGCGGGCGGCGCGGTCCAGCAGCCGGTCGAGGACCAGGGCCGCCTCGGGGCGACCGGCGCCGCGATAGGCGGCGAGAAACGTCTTGTGGCTGACCACGTTGACGCCCATCCCCCGGTAGTCCGCGATCCGGTACGGCCCCGGCAGGTGGTTGATGGTGTTGAGCGTGATGGCCTCGCCCAGCGTCGGGTAGGCGCCGTGGTCGCGGGTGAAGCGGGTCTCGAGGCCGGCGATCGTGCCGTCGCGATGGACGCCGAGCCGCGCGACGTGCGTCTGGTCGCGGTCGCCGGCCGCGGTGAGGAAGTGCTCGCGCCGCGTCTCGACCCACTTCAGCGGGCGCCCGAGACGGCGCGCCGCGGCCGGCACCAGCACGTCCTCGGGGTAGACGTGGCCCTTGACCCCGAAGCCGCCGCCCACCTCCGGGACGAGCACGCGTACGCGCGCCTCGGCCAGCCCCAGCGCCGCCGCGACGGCGGCGCGGACGGCGAACGGTACCTGCGTCGAGGTCCATACCGTGATGGAGTCGGCGCTGTCGGGGACGGCCAGCACGCCGCGCGTCTCGATCGGCATCCCGGCCACCCGCGGGTAGCGCACCCGGGCCTCCACCACCACGACGTCGGCGGCCGCGAGGGCGCGGCCGGCATCCCCGGTGGCGCCGGCGCTCGTGGCGTACACGTTGTCCCGCCACTCCTCGTGCACGCGCGCACCGCCGGGCGGCGGCGTGGCGTCGGGCGCGAGCGCCGCCGGCAGGGGCTCCCACTCCACGTGCACGGCCTCGACGCCGTCGGCCGCCCGGTAGGGATCGGTGGCGATTACCGCGGCCACCGCCTCGCCCACGTGGCGCACGCGTTCGCCGGCGAGCGCGGGCTGCCGGTACGCCGGCAGGCGCGGCTCGGGCACGAGCGGCGGCACGCTCGCGCCCCCCGGGAGGTCACCGGCGGTGAGCACCGCCACCACGCCGTCGAGCCGGAGCGCCGCGCTCGTGTCGATCGCGCCTACCCGGGCGTGAGCGTGCGGGCTCCGGACGAGCGCCAGGTGGAGCACCCCGGGCACGACGACGTCGTCCACGTATCGCCCGCGCCCCGTCAGGAGCCGGTGGTCTTCCTTCCGTCGCAGCGATCGGCCGACCGCGCGCTCCCCGGGCCCCCTCATGCGCGAGCGGTCAGCGGCGGGCCGGCGCCGGGGTCAGGTGCTCGGAGCGCCGCGACTGGAGGGCGGCGTCCGTGTACGTCATGAGGTCGGGGCGCGCCTTGCCCAGCATCACCTGGAGATAGGCCGGCTCGAGCCCCACGTTGACGAACCCGTGGATCACGTTCGCGGGGCAGGCGATGCAGTCCCACGGCCCGAGCACCGTCTCCGCGCGCCCCCCTTGCCCGTCCTCCAGGAAAACGAGCACCTTGCCCCGGAGGATGAAGAAGACCTCCTCCACCTCGTGGGTGTGGGGCGCGTTGCCCTGCCCCGGCGGCACGTACATCACGCTGAGCGTGAAGTGGTCGGCGGCGATCATGCGGGCGTCCGTCTTGCCGGAGGCCCCGGCCCCGATGTAGCGGTGCTGGGCCCGCCGGTATCCCTCGACGCGGGCGTCGGCGAACGCGTCCCAGTCGGGCACGCGGTCCACGAAGCGCGCGACCTGTCGCGAGAGCATCTCCTGCAGCGCATCCGACATGGTGGATCTCCTTGGACGGCGGCGGTCCCGGCGAGGACCGCGTCAGAGCCTGACGCCGGCGGCGTCCGGGCCGGAGGCCGGCCGCTGCAGGCGCCAGTGCGCGAGCCGGGCCAGGATGGTGTTGCGGTGGACGCCGAGGTGCCGGGCGGCCCGGCTCACGTTCCAGCCCGTGCGCTCCAGGACCCGCAGCACGTACTGCCGCTCGAACTGGTCGCAGGCCTCCTTGAGCGGCTGGATCCCGTCCGTGGCGAGCAGCGAGGCCGTCTCCGGCATGGCGACGTCGAGCGGGACGTCCTCGAGCTGGACCACGGGCCGCCGCGCCAGCACGACCGCCCGCTGGATGACGTTCTCCAGCTCGCGCACGTTGCCGGGCCAGTCGTACCGGGTCAGCGCCTGCACGGCCCCGGCGGACACGCCCCGCACGTCGCGGCGGCACTCCCGGGCGAAGCGCCGGACGAAGTGCTCGACGAGGCGGGCGATGTCCTCGCGGCGCTCGCGCAGCGGCGGCACGTGGATGGGCACGACGTTGAGCCGGTAGTAGAGGTCCTCGCGGAACACGCGGTCGCGCACGGCGGCCCGGAGGTTGACGTTCGTGGCCGCCACCACCCGCACGTCGATCGGCACCGCGCGCGTCCCGCCGAGGCGCTCGATCTCGCGCTCCTGCAGGGCGCGCAGCAGCTTGGACTGGAGATCGGGGCGCAGGGAGCCGATCTCGTCGAGGAACAGGGTGCCGCCGTGGGCCAGCTCGAACTTGCCCAGCTTGCGCGCGTGAGCTCCCGTGAACGCGCCCTTCTCGTGACCGAAGAGCTCGGACTCGACCAGCGTGTCCGGGAGCGCCGTCACGTTGACGGGAACGAAGGGCTGGCTGGCCCGGTCGCTCCGCCGGTGGATCGCGCGCGCCACCAGCTCCTTGCCCGTCCCGCTCTCGCCCGTGATCAGCACGGTGGCCGAGGTCGCGGCGATCTGGGTCACCATCTGGTAGACGCGCACCATGTCGGGATGCCGCCCCACGAGCCCCTCGAACCCGTCGGTGGCGTCGGCGGTGCCCGACAGCGCCGAGCGCAGGCAGAGCACCTCCCGCTCCAGGGCGCGCTTGTCGAGCGCCCGCCCCGCGAGCATCAGGATCGCGTCCACGTCGAACGGCTTGGTCAGGTAGTCCCAGGCTCCGCGCTTGAGCGCCTCGACGGCCGTCCGCACGTCGTCCACCGCGGTGGCGAGGACGACCACGGTGGTGGGGTCCGCCTCGCGGAGGCGCGGCAGGATGTCGAGGCCGGTCTCGCCGGGCAGCCGCTGATCGAGCATCACCAGGTCCACGTCGCGCGTGCGGACGATCTCCAGCGCCTCGGCGCCCGACTCCGCGCCCAGCACCTCGCAGGTGCCTTCAAGGATCACGCGGATCGAGGCCCGGACGCCTTCCTCGTCGTCGACCACGAGGACGGTGCCCGGCCGGGAGGGAGGCGGCGCTTCCAGGTCGGCGCGCGTCATGACTCGCGAGCGTTGGCGAAGACGGTCTGAATCGTCAAGATGTATCCGTCCGGATGCAGTGGAGATCCGGAGCGGGGATTCTACCGGGTCGACGGCGCTCGCGCCAGGGGCGAGAGCGCAAGCTCCACGACCTCCCGCGTGTCGGGGCCGACCGGCGCCGCGGCGCCCCGGCGCAGCCCGGCCACCCAGACGATCTCCCCGGCCGCCTCCACCAGCGGCAGCCGCGCCCGCTCCCAGCGCGGCACCCCGGCGTCGATCAGGAAGGACTTGAGGCGCCCCTCGTGCCCGCCGAACGGATGGAACCGATCGCCCGGGCGGCGGGCCCGGACGGTTAGCGCGCGGGGCAGCCCCGCGGCATCGAAGGCCACGCAGGACGAGTCGCGCGGCAGGCGATAGCCCCCGGCGGCCACGAGCCGGGCGTCGAGCACGGCGCGGGCCTCCGGGAGCGTCACCCGACCGGGCACGGCGAGGGTGACGGGCGCGAGCGCCGCCGCCGGCCTCACGGCGACGCGGAGGTGATCGCCGCTCGCCTCCAGCATCACCTCGCCGAGGCTCACCGGCCGGCGTGGCGGCGCCGCCCCCAGCGCACGGCGCAGGGCCCGGTATCCCCAGGCCCGGAGAGGCCGGCGCGCCCCGAGCCGCCGCGCCGCCTGCCGCAGCACCTCGGCGCCGAGGGCGGGCGGCAAAGCTGCCAGCGCGCCCCGCGGCAGCGTGAGCGCGCCTGGCTCGCCGCACGCCAGCCGGTCGAGCTCCCGCTCGGCCAGCGCCCCGAGCGCGTCCACCGTCTCGCGCGCCGCGCGGGCCACGCGGTTGAGCGCGCCCACGACGTCCGTCCCCTCGCCGCCGAGGCGAGGCAGGACCTCGTGCCGGAGGCGGTTGCGCAGGAAGCGGCGGTCGGCGTTGGTGGGGTCCTCGAGCCATTTCAGGCCGGCGCGGCGGAGCTCGTGCTCGAGCTCCGCACGCCGCACCTCGAGGAGCGGCCGCACGATCCGGTCGCGGACGGGCGGGATCCCGGCGAGGCCGCGGACGCCGCTGCCCTCCAGCAGGCGCATGAGGACCGTCTCGGCCTGGTCGTCGGCCGTGTGGCCGACGGCGATGCGCGTGGCGCCCGTCCGCCCTGCCACCGCCTCGAGCGCCGCATAGCGGGCGGCGCGGGCGGCGGCTTCCACCGAGCCCGGCCCCACGTCGACCTCCACCACCTCCGCAGGCACCCCGAGCCGTCCCGCGAGGGCCCGCACGAACTCCGCGTCCCGGCCCGACTCGTCGCGCAAACGGTGGTCGACGTGCACGACGTGGAGCGCGAGGCGCAGAGGGCCGGCCAGCCGCCGGAGCAGATGGAGGAGGGCCACGGAGTCCCGGCCGCCGGAGACCGCCACCACCACGCGCTCCCCGCCGGCCAGCATCGCGTGCCGGCGGATCGTGCGCTCGACGGCGGCGAGGACGCTCACGCTAGCCGCCCTGCAGGCCCACCCAGACCTCGCCGTCCGCGAAGTGCTCCTTCTTCCACACGGGGACGGTCTGCTTGAGGGTGTCGATGGCGTACCGGCAGGCCTCGAAGGCATCCCCGCGGTGCGCCGCGGACACGGCGATCACGACGGAGGCCTCGCCGATGGCGAGCCGCCCGACGCGATGCAGGATGGCCACCCGGCGGACGCCGGGCCAGCGGTGGCGGAGGGCGCGGGCGATCTCGCGCAGCTTGGCCTCGGCCATCGGGGCGTGCGCCTCGTATTCGAGGAACGTCACGGGGCGCCCCCCGGTCTCGTTCCGCACCACCCCGGAGAAGATCACCACGCCGCCGGCGCCCGCGTCGTCCACGCGGGCGGCGACCGCGTCCGGCGACAGCGCGTGCTCCACGACCGCCACGTGGTCGTCGTCGCCGCCGCTGCCGCCGCTGACGGGAGGAAACAGGCAGAGCTCGTCGCCGGGAGCCAGCCGGTGCTCCGCCGTCACGTACTCGTGGCCCACGGCGAAGAGCGTGAAGGAGCGGTACTGGGCGAGGGCGGGGTGGCGGTCCACGACCGCCGACCACGCCGCCTCCACGGTGCCCCCGTCGGGCACGTCCACGTCCAGCCGCTCCTGCCCGGCGGCCTCACGATACCGGGCGAAGAGGCGGACGCCGACGCGCACGACGTGAGGCTAGAAGCGGTGGGACTGACCGCAGCCGCAGCTCGACTTCACGTTCGGGTTCTTGATCGCGAAGCCGGCCCCCATCATGTTGTTCTCGACGTAGTCGATCTCGGTGCCCTCGAGATACGAGGCGCTCGCCTTGTCGACGTAGATCTTGATCCCGTGCGCCTCCAAAACACTGTCGCCCTCGGCCGCCTGGTCCTCCCAGCCGAGCTCGTAGGACATCCCGGAGCACCCACCGCCCACCAGACGGACGCGCAGGCCCCAGTCGGGCTTCCCCTCCTCGAGCCTGAGGTCGTTCACCTTGCGGGCCGCGGTCTCGGTCATCGTCAGCATGCGTTCCTCCCCTCAACTGCTCGTCGTTGCGGACGAAAAAATGGTATCACAGTATTCCTCCGGCGGGCAGGAGGGTGAGCTCCTCGAGGGAGGCGTGGGGTGGCAGCGAGGCCATGAGCACCGCCGCCCGCGCGACGTCCTCGGGCCGCAGCATCAGCTCCCGGGGCGGGGTGCTGCCCAGCGCGTCCCAGAGCGGGGTATCGACGGCGCCCGGCACCAGCACCCCGACCCGCACCCCGTGCGCCCGCAGCTCCTCCGCCAGCACCCGGCTGAAGCCGACCACCCCCGCCTTCGTCGCCGTGTACACCGCGGACCCCGGCAGTGCCCGCTTGGCCGCGATGGAGGCGATGGTCAGGATGGTGCCGTTGCCCTGACGCAGCATGGCCGGCAGCACGGCGCGGCAGCACGTCATCACCGCGCGGAGGTTCACCGCGAGCATCGCCTCCCAGGCCGCCCCCTTCGAGTCGGCGAAGGGGCCGAAGGCCGCGGTGCCGGCGGCGGTGACGAGGATGTCGAGCCGGCCCAGCTCGGCCGTCACCTGCTCGACGAGCGCGTCCACCTCCGGGTCCTGCGTGACGTCCGCCGGCACGGCGAGCGCACGGCCGCCGGCGTCGCGGATACCGGCCGCGACGGCGGCGAGGTCGGCGCGGGTCCGCGCGGCGAGCGCGACGGCGGCGCCCTCGGCCGCCAGCGCGAGCGCCACCGCCCGGCCGATGCCCCGGCCGGCCCCCGTGACCAGCGCGACCTTGCCGGCGAGCGCGGGCGCCATCAGGACGTCGTCCTTCCCGGCCGCATCAGATCTGCAACCCGCGGCCGGCCTTGATCAGGTCCATGAACTCCGCCCGCGTCTCGGGCCGGTCGCGGAAGGCCCCGAGCATCGCCGAGGTGACGGCCTTCGAGTTCTGCTTCTCCACGCCGCGCATGAGCATGCAGAGGTGGATGGCCTCGATGACGACGGCCACCCCGCGCGGCTGGAGCACGTCGTTCAGCGTGCCGGCGACCTGGGTCGTGAGGCGCTCCTGCACCTGCAGGCGTCGCGCGTACATGTCCACCAGCCGCGGGATCTTCGAGAGCCCGACGATCTTCCGCCGCGGCATGTAGGCCACGTGGCACTTGCCGATGAAGGGCAGCAGGTGGTGCTCGCAGAGCGAGAAGACGTCGATGTCCTTGACGACGACCATCTCGTCGTACTCCTCGACGAAGAGCGCGTCGTTGAGGACCTCGCGCGGGTCCTTGTCGTACCCGGAGGTGAGATAGCGCAGCGCCTTCTCGACGCGGTCGGGCGTGCGCTCCAGCCCCTCGCGCTTGGCGTCCTCGCCCAGCTCCTTCAGCAGCTCGCTCACGAGCCGCGCGATCGTGCCGTCGCTCGTCATCGAACCTCCTCGCCGGCGTGCTCGAACCGGTTCTTCGCGGTCTCGACCACCGCGACCCGCCGGAGCCGGCCGGCCGGCAGGGCAGGCGCCAGGGCGCACCAGAACGCGCGGGCCAGCCCCTCGCCCGTCGTCACGACGCCCGCCACCACGGGCGCCTCCTCCAGCCGGTGGTGGTCGACCTGGTCGATCACCGTCGCGTTCACCACGCGATCGACGGCGTCCAGGTCGACCGCCATGCCGGTGCGGGCGTCGGGAACGCCGGCCAGCGTGACCTCGAGGTAATAGTTGTGCCCGTGCGGGCGGGCGCACGGCCCGTAGAGGGCGGCGTTCTCCTCGGGCGAGCGCGACGGGTGGACGAGCTGGTGGGCCGCGCTGAAGTGGTAGACCCGCGTGACCTCCACGGCGCCTCTACGCTCCATCGTAGTCCACGTACAACGTCGGGTCCTCCCACACGCGCACGCGCGCCAGCCGCTCCCGCCCGAGCTTGGGCTCGAGCAGCTCCCAGACCGCCAGGGCGATGTTCTCGGTCGTCGGCACCCGCTCCCGGAAGAGCGGGTCGGCGTTCAGGTCGGCGTGGTCGAAGCGGTC
>JAICGY010000148.1 GCA_025922915.1 Candidatus Methylomirabilota bacterium
CTGCCCGCCCGAGGCATAGACGATCACGCCGCGCGCCAGCGCCTCCCCCTGGATGCGCTGCGCCATCCGCGCCGACGCCGGGTACGGCGTGCGGGCGGCGCGATCGGCCACGATCTCGACGGCGGCCATCAGCCCGAGACCCCGCACGTCGCCGACCGCCGAGAGGTCGCCCAGACCGCGCAGGCGCTGCAGGAGGTGACCTCCGGTCTCGGTCGCCCGCGCTACGAGGTCGTGGCGCTCGAGGTAGCGCAGCACCGCCAGCCCGGTGGCCGCGACCACCGGGTGGTGACTGTACGTGAAGCCGTGGTGGAAGCCGCCGGCCTCCTGCACGGCGTCGACGAGGTCGCCTCGTGCCAGCACCGCGCCTCCGGGGACGTAGCCGCTGGTGAGCCCCTTGCCGGTGGTGAGGATGTCGGGGACGACGTCCCAGTGCTCCACGCCCCACCAGCGGCCCGTCCGGCCCAGGCCGGTCATGACCTCGTCGGCGATGAACAGGACGCCGTACCGGTCGCAGGTCTCGCGGACGATGCGGTAGTAATCGGCCGGCGGCACCACGGCGCCGGCCGAGGCGCCGACGACGGGCTCGGCGATGAACGCCGAGACGGTTTCCGGGCCCTCGGCCTCGATCGCGCGCGCCAGGGCCCGGGCGCACTCGAGCGAGCAGGCGGCGCCACACCCGGCGAGCGCGCACCGGTACGGATACGGGGCCGGCACGTGGGGCATCACGGGCAGGAGGGGCTCGAAGTCCCGGCGGAGCGTGGGGCGGCCCGAGACGGCGAGCGTGCCGATCGTGCACCCGTGGTAGGACGGCCACCGCGAGATCACCTTGACGCGGCCGGGCGCGCCGCGGGCCACGTGGTGCTGCCGGGCGAGCTTGATCGCCGTCTCGTTGGCCTCGGAGCCGCCCGCCACGAGGTAGAGCCGGGCGTCCGGCATCGGCGCGCGCACGGCGAGCGCGTCCGCGAGCGCCTCCATCGGCTCCGAGGTCAGCTCGCTGCCGTGCACGTAGGCGACCCGGCGCACCTGCTCCGCGACGGCGTCGGCGACCTCGCGGACGCCGTGGCCGACGTTCACGACGAGCGCGCCGCCGGCCGCGTCGATGTAGCGGCGGCCCTCCTGGTCCCAGACGTGGACGCCCTCGGCGCGGACGGCGGTCGGAAATCGCCAGCCCGGCCGCTGCCGGCGGAGGACGCGGCTCATGTCCGCGTGACTGTGGCCAAGGCCCCGGGGATTGTCAAGCCGGGGCGTCGCCGGCGCCGCCGAGTTAGGACGCGACGAAGGTAGTGGCGCGAGAGGCGCCGCGGAAGCGGTCGTGGCGGAACGGCGCCGGCTCGACCGGCGGCGTGGCGCCCGTGATGAGCGCGGCCATCGTCTCGCCGACGGCGGGAGAGAGCTTGAAGCCGTGCCCGCTCATCCCGGCCGCGACCCAGAAGCCACGGACCGGCGTCTCGTCGAGGATCGGCATCCAGTCGGGCGTGATGTCGAAGGCCCCCGACCAGCCGCCCCGGTAGCGCGCCTCGCGCAGGCGCGGCACCGCGCGTCCCGTGCGCTCGAGGACCTCGCCGGCCTCGTCGAGGCTCACGTCGCCGCCGAGGGCCTCGGGGTCCATCGGATGCCGGGTCTCGTCGTCGGTGAGCGAGCCGGTCAGCGTGAGGTCGCCCGTCTCGGGCCGCACGTAGGCGCCGCCGGCGAGGTCCAGGTACACGACGTGCGGGGGGCCGAACCCGGCGTCGCGCTCGACCACGAAGACGGGATGTCGGCCGACCACGATCGGCAGCGCCACGTCCGCGAGGCGGGCGAGGGCGGGCGACCACAGCCCGGTGGCGTTGACGACGATCGGCGTGTCGATCCGGGCGCCGGCGCCGGTCGTGACGCCGACCACGCGATCGCCGCCGCGGCGGATCTCCGTCACCTCGACGTCCTGCTCGATGCGGACGCCGAGCCGCCGTGCCGCTCCCGCGTACCCCAGCGTGACGCCCGTCGGGTCGCCGTAGCCGGAGTCGGGCTCCCAGAGCACGGCGCCGAGCCCGGCCGGCGCGATCCGCGGCTCGATGCGGGCCGCCTCCGCGGGGGCCAGGACCTCGGCCCGCACGCCGAGCGCGCGCTGCCGGGCCACTGCGCGGTCGAGGGCGCCGCGCATGGCGCCGCCGACGCCGATGAGGCAGCCGCACGCGACATATCCGGCATCGCCGCCGACCCGGGCCGGGAAGTCGCGGAAGACCGCGAGCGACCGGACCACCATCGCGGTGGTCTCCGGAGTCGGGTAGAGCTGGCGCACGATCCCGACGGAGCGGCCCGTGCCCCCCGAGGCCAGGACCCGACGCTCCAGCACGAGGACGTCGCGGACACCCCGCGCGGCCAGGTGGAAGGCGATCGAGACCCCGATGACGCCGCCGCCGACGACGACGACGTCGGCGTGGCGGGTCACCGGCAACCGCCCGCCCGGCCCGCGGCCTCCTCGGCGGCGAGCACGAGCACCGGATCGCCGGCCCGGACGACGCCGTCCCGGAGCACGCGCGCGTACACGCGGCTCCAGCCGGGGTGGCGCTTCTGGGAGACCCGGGCGAAGTCCCGGTCACGGAACACCGTCGCGATGTTCGCGCACGGGCTCGTGTAGCGGGTGACCTCCAGCACGACGTCGGCCCCGAGCCGCAGGCGCGTGCCCGGCGTCACCGCCTCCCAGTCCAGACCGGCCACGGTCACGTTCTCTCCCAGGGCCCCCGGCGCCACGGTATGCCCCTCGCCGCGCAGCGTGTCGATCGCCTCCAGCGAGAAGAGGCAGACCGCACGCTCCGGCCCGCCGTGGTGCTCACGGTCGCGATGACCGTCGCCCTCGAGGCCCAGCGCGCCGACCCGCACCTCGGGGACCGCCCGCTTGGGCAGGCCTCCCGGCGAGACGCTGAGCTGCACGATGCGGCCTGCGCTGGTCATCCGGTCACCTCCTGGACGTTTCGCGCTTCCGGCGTCAGAGTGCCACCTCGACGCCCGCGCCGCTCGCCACGGCGCGCTCGTAGGCGAGGCGGGCAGCGGCGAGATCCTCGAGAGCGAAGCCGACCGACTTGAACAGCGTGATCTCCCCGGGCGAGGTGCGCCCGGGGCGCGTCCCCGACGCGAGCTCGGCCAGCTCCGCCTTGACGTGGTCGCGGCCGATCGCGCCCTCGGCGAGAGGGATCATCAGGTCGCCGGCCTCCTGGAGCACGCCGGCGTAGCTCTCCACGACCACCCGTGCGCGCCGGAGGGTGGCGGTGTCGAGCTCGCGCTCTCCGGGGCGGAAGGCGCCGACCGCGTCGACGTGGCTTCCGGGACGCAGGCGATCGCCGTGGAACAGCGGCACCGGCGAGGTGGTCGCGCAGGTGACGACGTCCGCGCCGGCGACGGCGGCCCCGGGATCGCGGGCGACGTCCACGGTGATCCCGAGCGTCTCCTGCATGTGCTGCGCGAAGCGGCGCGCGCGCGCGTCGTCGCGGCCCACGACGCTCGCGCGCTCGAGCGGCAGGACGGCGGCCAGGCACCGCAGCTGGTGCCCGGCCTGGACGCTCGTCCCGAAGCAGGCGATCGCGCGGCTGTCGGGCCGCGCCAGGTAGCGGGCGGCCAGCGCCGAGGTGGCGCCGGTCCTCAGTCCGGTGAGGTAGGTGGCCTCGAGCAGGGCGAGCGGCCGGCCCGTCCCGGCCTCCATGAGCACGTACGTGGCGAGGTGGGTCGGATGGCCGCGCTCGCGGTTGCCCGGGTAGAAGGTCACGAGCTTGGTGCCGAGGGACCCCCCGCCGGGCGCGCCCGGCTCCGGCGCGCCCGCCGGCATGACGAGCAGCAGCCCCTCGTCGCCGACGGGTAGCGCGGTCCGCGGCGGCACGGTCACCGCGCCGCGTGCGTAGTGCCGGAAGGCGGCCGCCAGCGCCTCGATGACGTCCCGGGGCGCCAGCAGCGGCTCCAGCTCGGCGCGGCCGAGGATGCGCACGGCGCGGCTCAGCGGGCGGCGCGGCGGATCATCCGCTGGAGCGTGGCCTCCAGCACCGTCTCGTCCCGCTGGTTCAGGACCCGGTGCCGGTAGGTCACGATGCCACGATCGGCCTTCCGGGTCTCGCGCTTATCCGTCACCTCGACCTCGACCCGGATGGTGTCCCCCTCGAGCACGGGCGCGACGACCCGGATCTCCCCGCCGAGGAACGCCATCCCCGTGCCGTGGATGAGCCCGGTCTGCATGATCAGCCCCTCGGCGAGCGCGAACGTCAGGGCCCCGGGTGCGGCGCGCCGACCGAAGACCGACTCCCGCTTGACGTACTCCATGTCCATGAAGAGCGGCTCGACGAAGCCGCACAGGTTGACGAACGTCACGATGTCCGTCTCCGAGACCGTGCGCCCCCGTGTCCGGTACACCGCACCCACCGCGTGATCCTCGAACGTGACGCCTTCTGTCTGCATCCGTCACTCTCCCAGGTAGGCCCGGCGCACCTCGGCGTCGTCACCCAGCGTCGCCGCCGTGCCGGACAGCACGACCGCGCCCGTCTCCAGCACGTAGCCCCGCCCGGCGATGGACAGCGCCATGGCCGCGTTCTGCTCGACGAGGAGGATCGTGGTGCCCTGGCGGTTGATGTCGGCCACGGTCTCGAAGATCTGCTCGACGAGGACGGGCGCCAGGCCCATGGAGGGCTCGTCGAGCAGGAGCAGCCGCGGCCGGGCCATCAGCGCGCGCCCGATCGCCAGCATCTGCTGCTCGCCCCCCGACAGGGTGCCCGCGACCTGGGTGATCCGCTCCTGCAGGCGGGGGAAGAGCGTGAACACCCGCTCGAGATCCCCGGCCACCTCGGCGTCCTTGCGGAGGAAGGCGCCCATCATGAGGTTCTCGCGGACCGTCAGCCGGTTGAAGATGCGGCGCCCCTCGGGCACGTGCGCGATGCCGAGGCCGACGACCTCGTGGGCGGGCATGCCGGCGATGGCCTGGTCCTCGAGGTGGATCGCGCCGCGCCGCGGCGCGAGGAGCCCCGAGATCGTGCGAAGCGTGGTCGTCTTGCCGGCGCCGTTGTTGCCGAGCAGCGCGACGATCTCCCCCCGGTGGACCTCGAGCGACACGCCCTTGAGGGCGTGGATCTCGCCGTCGTAGACGTCGAGGGCGTCAAGGCGGAGCACGCCGTGCCTCCGCGGGGGCGGCCGCGCGCCGCCCCAGGTACGCCTCGACGACGCGGGGGTCGGTCTGGACCTCGCGGGGCAGCCCCTCGGCGATCTTCTCGCCGTGGTCCAGCACCGTCACCCGGTCCGAGACCTCCATGACGACCCGCATGTTGTGCTCGATGAGGAGGATCACGACGCCGAGCTCGGCCACCAGCCGGCGCAGCAGGGCCATGAGCGTCACCGCCTCGCCCTGGGTCATCCCGGCCGTCGGCTCGTCGAGCAGGAGGAGCGCGGGCTCGGATGCGAGCGCCCGTGCCAGCTCCAGCCGGCGCTGGTCGCCGTACGGCAGGTTCCTGGCGACCTCGTTCGCCTTGGCCGCGAGGCCGACCCGCTCGAGGAGGGCCATGCCGCGACGCCAGAGCCCGGCCTCGACGGTGCGGAAGCGTGAACGGTGTGACAGGGCGTCCCAGAGGCCGAGCTCGATGCGGGCGTGCATGCCGACCAGCACGTTCTCGACCGCCGTCATGTTCTTGAAGAGGCGGATGTTCTGGAACGTGCGGCAGATCCCGAGCGCGGTGATCTCGTCCGGGCGGCGCCCGAGGAGGGACTGCCCGCGGAAGCGCACGTCGCCCTCGTCGGGGACGTAGAGCCCCGTGAACATGTTGAAGAGCGTGGTCTTGCCGGCGCCGTTGGGGCCGATGATCGAGGCGATGCCGTGGTCGAGCGCGTAGTCCACCCGGTAGACCGCGGTGAGCCCGCCGAAGCGCTTGGTGACGGACTGCGCCTCGAAGAGCGCCATCAGGCCACCGGTGCCGTCGCGCCGGTCGGAGCCGGCTGCTCGTCGCCCGCACCGACGAGCTCGCGCTCGCGCCGGCGGGCGGGGAAGATGCCCTGGGGCCGGAAGATCATCATCACGACGAGGATGGCGCCGAAGACCATGCGCTCGTACTTGGCCGGCTCGAGCTGGGTCGGGAGATCGGCGAGGCTGAAGCCGAGGATGGTCACCCCGGCGTTCTTGAGCTCGTTGAGCCACAGGGACAGGCCCTTCAGCACCTGGAGGTTGAGCACGGTCACCACGGTGGCGCCGAGCACGGCGCCAGGGATGGATCCCATGCCGCCCAGGATCACCATGGCGAGCACCCCGATCGACTCCAGGAAGGTGAACGACTCGGGGTTGATGAAGACCTGCTTGGCCGAGAACACGACGCCCATGACGCCGGCGAAGGAGGCGCCGCACGCGAAGGCGAGGAGCTTGGAGCGCACGAGGGGGACGCCCATGGCCTGGGCCGCCACCTCGTCCTCGCGGATCGCCTCCCACGCGCGCCCGATGTGCGAGTCCTCCAGCCGGCGATTGACGACGATGACCACCCCGACGATGACGAGCACGAGGAAGTAGAAGGTCTCGGCGTACGGCAGGTCGAAGGGCACCGGGGGCCGGCCGATCGGCGTGATCCCCTTGGGCCCGTTGGTGAGGTTGACCGGCTTGTCGAGGTTGTTGGCGAGGACGCGGATGACCTCGCCGAACCCGAGCGTCACGATCGCCAGGTAGTCGCCGCGCAGCCGGAGCACGGGCAGCCCGAGCAGGATCCCGGTGGCGGCCGCCACGAGGAGCCCGACCACCAGGAACAGGTAGAACCAGGCGGGGTCGAGGGGAAACCCGGCGCCGAAGATGAGATTGGCATGGGGCGAGCCGAAGATCGCCCACGAGTAGGCGCCCACCGCGAAGAACGCGACGTAGCCGAGGTCCAGGAGGCCGGCCAGGCCCACCACGATGTTGAGCCCCAGGGCGAGCGCGACGAAGATGCCGACCTGCGTGGCGACCTCCAGGTAGTAGCCGTTGTAGTGCCCGATGACGGGCATCAGCACCAGGAGGGCGACGGCGAGGAGCGCCCCGCGGAGCCACGAGGGCACGCGCGCGGTGTAGACCCACAGGAGCGAGGCCTGGAAGGCGAGGAAGGCGAGGATCGAGCGGGGAAACACCGCCACGAGCACGCTCGACGCGGCCACGAGCCCGACGGCCACTCCCGCCCGGATCACGCGCGCTCCCTGACGACCTCGCCGAGGAGGCCCTTCGGCCGGAAGATCAGGATCAGGATGAGCATCGAGAAGGCGAAGATGTCCTTGTACTCGGCCCCGAACGCCCCGCCGGTCAGGAGCGACAGGTAGGAGGCGGCGAAGGCCTCGAGCAGGCCCAGGACCAGGCCGCCGATCATCGCGCCGGGGATGTTGCCGATGCCGCCCAGGACGGCGGCCGTGAACGCCTTGAGGCCGGGGATGAACCCGGTGTAGGGGTTGATGAGGCCGTACTGCACGCCGAACAGCACCCCCGCCGCGCCTCCCATGGCGCCGCCGATCAGGAAGGTCAGCGAGATCACGCGGTTGACGTTGATGCCCATCAGGCTGGCCGCCGCCTGGTCCTCGGCCACGGCACGCATCGAGGTCCCGACCTTCGTCCGGTTCACGAGCGCGTGCAGGCCCCAGAGCATGAGCAGCGCCGCCGCGATGACGACGAAGGACTTCATCGAGATGTCGATGGTGGAGGTCAGCTCGTAGCGCTCGTTGAGGGCATCCATGGTCGGGTAGACCAGGTTGAAGGCGTTGCGCCAGACGGACTCGACGAGGCGGATGGCATCCTGCAGGAAGAACGACACGCCGATGGCCGAGATGAGCGGGATCAGCCGGGGCGCGCCGCGGAGGGGCCGGTAGGCGATCCGCTCGACGCTCACCGCGAGGAGCGCGCTCGCCGCCATGCCGGCCAGCAGGACGAGCACGAGCACGGGCAGCCAGTGCAGCCCGGCGAGGATCCCGGCGCTCCGGAGCCCCAGCAGGATCTCCACGCCCACGAAGGCGCCGAAGATGAAGATCTCGGAGTGCGCGAAGTTGATGAACTCGAGCACCCCGTACACCATCGTGTAGCCGAGGGCGATGAGCGCGTACATGAAGCCGAGGATCAGCCCGTCCAGCAGGACCTGGGGGAAGATCGCGATCAGCAGCTCAACGTCCATGCACCATCGCGCTCCGACGTGCGGGGATGGAGGGCTGACGGACGGGCGGCAGGGAACGACCGCCGTTGCCGGATTCCGCGGGTTTCGTGGGACCCGGCGACGGCGACCGCGCGCTCCTGCGGTGGAACGTCAGAACGCTACTTCTTGGCGGCCGGGGCGGCGATGGTCAGCCGCTTGACTTCCTTGTTGTCGCCCCACTGCTCGGGGTTGTCGCTCGCGACCTGCAGCACGAAGTAGAGCGCCTGCTTCGGGTCGCCCTTCTTGTCGAACTCCACGGTGCCGGTGATGCCGTTGTGCTTGACGTCGCGGACGGCGGCGGTCACGGCGTCGCGCGTGGGCATCTTGCCGCCCTTGCTCGCCGCCTCCAGCGCCTTGAGCGCGATCGCGGTGGAGTCGTACGCCTGGGCGGCGAAGGGCTCCGGGTTCTTGCCGAACTTCTTCCGGTACTCCTCGGCGAACTGCTTCGCCTGCGGGTACTTCGTGACGGGCCCGGCCACCGACGTGTAGTTCATGCCGACGACGGCCTTGCCGGCGATCTTCGCGAGATCGGACGAGTCCAGGCCGTCCGGCCCCATGAACTTCGCCTTGACGCCCTTCTCGCGCGCCTGCTTGAAGAACGGCCCCGCCTGCTCGTAGATCCCGCCGAAGTAGATCAGGTCTGGCCGCTTGGCGCGGATGGGGGTGATGATGGGGTCGAAGTTCGACTTCTCCTCGGTGCCCTCGAAGCCGAGGATCTTGATGCCCTTCTTCTCGGCGTCCGCCTTGAAGAACTCGGCCACGCCCTGACCGTACGTCGTCTTGTCGTGGATGACGTAGGCCGTCTTGATCCCCTGCGACTTGGCGAACTCGGCGCCCACCACGCCCTGCACGTCGTCGCGGCCGCAAACGCGGAAGATGTTCGGGTAGCCCCGGTCGGTGATCACGGGCGCCGTGTTTGCCGGCGAGATCATCGCCAGGTTGACCTCCTTGTAGACCTCGGAGGACGGGAGCGCGACGCCGGAGTTGAGGTGCCCGATGACCACGAGGATGTCCTTGTCGGCGACGATGTTCTTGGCGTTCGCCACGCCGACGTCGGGCTTGGCCTGGTCGTCGAAGGGCACGAGCTCCACCTTGAAC
>JAICGY010000149.1 GCA_025922915.1 Candidatus Methylomirabilota bacterium
AACGAGACACCGATCGAATGCGTCACCGAGACGGGGATCCGCACCAGTGAGCGTGACTACGACGTCGACCTCATCGTCTACGCCACCGGCTTCGACGCCGTCACCGGGGCGTTCGACCGCATCGACATCCGCGGCCGGGGCGGGCGGCGGCTGCGGGAGAAGTGGGCGGACGGGCCGCGCACCTACCTGGGGCTGCAGAGCGAGGGCTTCCCGAATCTGCTGACGCTGGTCGGGCCGCACAATGCGGCGACCTTCTGCAACATCCCGCGCTGCATCGAGCAGAACGTGGACTGGGTCACCGCCCTCATCGCCTACATGCGCGACCGGGGCCACACCCGCGTGGAGCCGACGCCGGAGGCGGAGCGCGACTGGACGCAGCACGTGCACGACACCGGCCGGCGCATGCTCTTCACCCAGGTGGACTCGTGGATGATGGGGGTCAACTCCAACGTGGCGGGCAAGCAGAGGCGCACGTTCATCGTCTACGCGGGCGGCGCGCCGAAGTATCGCGAGCGCTGCGACGAGATCGCCGCCCGCGGCTACGTGGGCTTCGCGTTCCGATAGCGTCGGAGTCAGGCTCCGGTTCGCTTCCGCGACTCCATCTCCGCCTGCTTCAGCCAGTAGGTCATGCCCATGTCGCGGTACGTGGTCGTGGCCGTGGTGAGGTGTTCGTGGGCCTGGTCGCGCCGGTCTGTTCGGCGGCAGAGCCGGCCGAGGCCGAGGTGGCAGTGGGCGACGAGCGGGCGAAGGCCGAGCTCGCCGGCCAGGGCCAGGGCGTCGTGGTAGTGGCGATCGCCGAGCTGGTCCTCGGCGTCCTGCGCGGCGATGGCCCCCAGCAGGTAGAGCGCCCGGGCCTCGGTGGCGCGTTCGAATCGCTCCCGTGACAGCGCCAGCGCTCGCTCGGCGAGCGCCGCCGCTTCGCCGGGCTGCCTCGCCAGAAGGTGCGCCTCGCAGAGATAGCTCGTGAAGAGGGCTTCCATGGTGCGGCGGCTCTGGGCGAGCTGCTCGATCGCCTCGCGGAGGAGTGGAATCCCGTCCTCGGGGCCCTGAATCATCGCACGGCCATACCCGAGCATCGCCGCTGCCGTGCTGCACCACATGGGAAGGCTCGTAGCCCGGAACGCCTCGAGGCAGGCCTCGAGCTGCGGGACGGCGGCGTGGAAGTCTCCCCGGCACAGAAGGACGTGGCACGCGTCGAGGCGCGCCACCAGGAGGGTCATGGTGTGCTGGAGACCTTCGGCAACACGGAGGGACTCGTCGACGGTCGCCCTCGCGGAGTCGAACTCGCCCAGCTCCGCCTGGGATCGCGCGATCCTGTTCAGCGCATGCACGGATGGGTAGATCGTTCGTCCCAGACGCTCCCGCTCCAGATCGCCTCGGATCAGCCCCATCGCGCGCGTGAGCAGGCTCACCGCGCGGTGGTGGTCGCCGATGGTCGACCAGATCGTGCCGAGATCCACGATGGTGCTGATCTGCGCGGCGGCGTCGCCGGTCGCCTCGGCCAGGGCGACGGCCCGGCGCCCCGGCTCCAGCGCGCGCCGGTTGTCGCCCGCGAACCAGAGCGAGATCGCCCAGGCCCCGAGGTTGATGGCAAGCCGCCGCTCGTCGCCCAGCCGCTCGGCGAGCGCCACCGCCTCCTCCATGCGCTGCAGGAGGCCCGCGCGCTCGCCGAGCGCGAAGTGGTGCGCGCTCCGGAGGCGCCGCAGCTCGATCGCCTGCGTCAGCGTCTCCCGGCTCTCCGGCAGGCGGGCGAGGGCAAGAAGCGCCTGGTCGAAGCACGCGCCGGCCTGCGCCGAGGCCGAGCGCTCCGCCGCGATGCTCCCGGACTGCTGCCCGTACGCGACGGCCTTCTCCCACAGCTCGCCGTGGAACGCGTGATGGGCCAGCCGCTCCACGTGCTCGCGCAGCCGGCCGCCGTGCAGCCGCTCGATGGCCCGGGCGACGGTCGCGTGGAGGAGCGCGCGGCGCGGTGGCAGCAGCTGCCCGTACACGACCTCGCGGACCTGATCGTGCACGAAGTCGAAACGCTCACCGACGACGCGAAGGACACGACGCCGGACGAGCGCTTCGACCTCCTCGGCCGCGTCGGCCTCCTCGAGCCCTGACGCGCCGTGCAGCAGGATGAAGTCGAACTCCCGACCGATCACCGAGGCGATCGCCAGGAGGCTCCGGCTCCGCTCCCCGAGGCGCTCCAGCCGTCCGGCGATCACCTGCCTCACCCGCTCGGGAAGGGGCAGGCCGGCCGGGGTCCGCGGCACGGTCCCCTCGGCGAGGGCCCGCATGGTCTCGACCACCAGGAACGGGTTGCCGCCGCTCGCGGCAAAGATCTGCTCGGCCAAGCGGGCAGCCGTGGAGGCATCCAGATCCGCCCGGGCCAGCGAACGCACGAGGATCTCCGTGTCCTCACGCGAAAGCGGGCCCAGCGCGATCCGGTCGACCTGGGGGGCGTCGAGCAACTCGTGGAGGATGTGGGCGAGCATCGGAGTGCCCGCCACTTCCTCCTCACGAAGGGTCGCCACGAGCAGGACGCGAGCGCCCCGGAGGCGGCGGGCGACGAAGGCGAGCAGACGCAGGCTCATCTCGTCGGCCCAGTGGATGTCCTCGAGCATGACGAGGCAGGGCTGCTCAGCCGCTAGGCACGAGACGAGGCGGGCCACCGCCTCGAACAGGCGCTGGGTACCCATCTCGTCGGCGCGCTCGGGAGCGCCCGCCCCCAGGTCCGGAATCAGGCGGGCCAGCTCGTCTACCCAGGGATGGCCCAGGCGCGCGAGAAGCGCGACGTTGCCCACGACCGCGCCGGCGCGCAGCGCGTCGATCCACGGGGCGAAGGCGAGCACCTGCCCGCTGAGATAGGCGCGGCCGAGGTGGCACCGGAGGCCGCGCCGGTGGGCGTCGGCCGCGAGCGCCTCGAGCAGACTGCTCTTGCCGCTTCCGGCCTCTCCGAGCACAAGGGCGAGCCGGCCCTGGCCGCGTCCGGCGGCCTCGAGGGCCTGGCGCAGATGGGCCAGCTCGGCATCGCGGCCGATCAAGGGCGCCGACGCGAGGACAGGCTCCTCGACGAGCGCGGGCGGAGGACTCACCCCGACCTCGGCCGGGCCGACGTCCGCCGGGGCCGGCGGAACACGCCCCGACCGGACGATCTCCTGGTAGAGCCGCCTCGTCTCGGGCTGGGGCTCCACTCCCAGCTCTCGCTGCAGGGCGTCGACGCACAACCGGTATTGCCGGAGCGCGTCACCGCGACGGCCCTGACACTCGAAGAGCCGCATCAGGTCCCGATGGACCGCCTCCTGCGCCGGATCGAGGGCCAGGAGCCGCATGGCGGTCCGGATGGCCGGCCCGGCCGGGCCGGGGAGCTGGTGAGTCAAGAGCTTGAGCAGCGCCTGCTGGGCGAGCTCGCGCAGGCGCTGCCGCTCGCCCTGCAGCCATTCCTCGAACGGCGGCTCCTTCGCCCGGATGCCCTCGAGGAGGTCGCCCCGGTACAGCGTGGCGGCCGCCTCCAGGGCCTCGACCGAGCTGTCTGTAACAAGCGCCTCGAACCTGACGACATCGATGTCGAGGCCAGCCGCGTCGAGGGTCACGTCACCGTGGTCGGCGACCAGGGTCGCCGGGGTCCCGAGCACACGGCGCAGCGTGACCAGGGCCTGGCGCAAGCTCTGGCGCGCGTGCTCGTCAGCCGTGCCTGGCCACAGCAGTGTCGCGAGCTTGTCACGCGGATGGCGGCGCCCGGGTGCCATCGCCAGGTAGGCGAGTAGCGCCTGGGCCTTGGTGTTCGGCACGGGCACCGGGGCATCGGAGCCCAGAAGGGCCTGAAAACCTCCGAGGAGGACGAGCGAGATTCTGGGTGCCAAGACCGCCTCCTCCGTGGCGCGAGCCGCCGCCCCTTTGACGCGTTTTTCATGTTCGCACGCATGTCGCCATGACGGCGCTCCGATTACATGCCGGGCAAGGAGACCCAGCCCATGCGCCAGCGGGAGCCCAGTGTCGCCAGTGCCGTCCGCCCGTTACCGGAACCCGGCCTCAAGAGCGATCAGTGAAACCGCTGATGGTCGCGCTCTTGACGTGGATCGCGGCCCACTCGGGCCATTCCGTACCGGACACGCTGCCCGACGTGGTCGCGATGACCCAGGCGGATTTCGAGCTCTATCTCTGCGAGCAGATGGAGCGATGCGATTCTCCGAAGCCGCTTCTCGAGATCCTGGCTCTCTTCGACTTCGACACCCGGACGGTCTACATCCTCGAGGGGTTCGACCCTCAGGACCGCGAGCATCAGTCGACGATGGTCCGGCAGCTGGTTCATTTCCTCCAGGCGCATGCCGGCCGCAGCCGGCACTGCCAGGGGGTGCTCGTTCAGGAGGCGCGCCACATCGAGAGTCACTGGCGCGTGGCCCACGGTCTCCCGCCCCTGCCGGTCACGCCACTCGGGATGCTCCTCGCGTCGTGTGAACCCGGGCCGACGTGACCGCGGGGCTGGTCCGCTACTTCACCGGCCCGATCAGCGGCGGCCCTTCAGAACCGACCTGAAAGAGTATCGCCGGCGGTACCATCGCCGCCTTCGTCGCCTCGGGGACCGACGTCGCGGGCCTGGTCCGCTGGAGGCCATGATCGGCGATCACGCGTGCACCGAGAATGCCGCGGCTCAGGCCGCGCCGCTCGCCGCGACGCTCGGCTCGCCGGTGGCGGGCTTCGACGCGTATCTTGCCGGCTGGCGCGCCCGGCGCGAGCCCTTCAGATCGCCCCCTTGCCTTCGCCGGGTCGGCGCGAGGCCGCTTGCCCTGAACAGGAGGGTGCCTCGCCGTTGCTGCCTCTTCAAACCCGACGTCCGCGTTATGCTGGCCGCACAGGAGGGGGAACCTGACGAGCCGGACGATCGGTGCCCGGATCCCTCGCAACGAGGACCCGCGCCTGCTGCGCGGGCTCGGATGCTTCGTGGACGACGTGAATCCCGCCGGGGTCCTTCACGCCGCGTGTCTCCGCAGCCCGCACGCGCATGCGCGGATCCGCCGTATCGATGGTTCTCGGGCAAGGACCTTGCCGGGCGTCCACCTGGTGCTCACCGCGTCCGATCTGGAGCGCGTGAACCAGCCCGGCCCTCTTCTGATTCCCCACCCTGCGCTCGTTCACCCACGCACGCAGCGGCCGCTGGCCCGGGAGGAGGTCCGGTACGTGGGCCAGACGGTGGCGTTCGTCGTCGCCGATGACCGCTACGTCGCCGAGGACGCGCTGGAGGCCATCGAGGTCGAGTACGACCTGCTCCCGGCCGTGGTGGACCCCGTCGAGGCCCTGCGCGAGCGAGCGCCGCGTGTCCACGCCGGCGTGCCGGGGAACCGGGCGGCGTACTTTCCGCAGCGGGTCGGCGATCCGGCGAGCGTGTTCCGCGGCGCCCCCCGCGTGCTGCGCGAGCAGCTCCGCATCGAGCGGAGCTGCGGCAGTCCCCTGGAGACGCGGGGCGTGGTGGCGGAGTGGGACGAGCGCGGAGCCACGCTGCGCGTGTGGTCGTCCACGCAGGCCCCGCTGCCGATCAAGAACGGCCTGGCACGCATCTTCGGTCTCCCGGAGTTCCGGGTGGAGGTGATCGCTCCGGACGTCGGGGGAGGCTTCGGCACGAAGATCATGCTGTTCTATCCGGAGGAGATCCTGGTTCCCGCCGCCGCCCTGCGCCTGCGGCGCCCCGTGAAGTGGACGGAGGATCGGCGCGAGCACCTTCTCGCCGCCAACCAGGAGCGCGGACAGGTGCACGACGTCGAGGTGGCGACCGACGGCGATGGGCGGATCCTCGCGCTCCGCGACCACTTCGTCCACGACACCGGGGCCTACACGCCCTATGGCATCGTCGTCCCCCTCATCACGGCGACACAGCTCCCCGGTCCTTATCGCTTGACACATTACGAGGTCGCGTTCGAGGTCGCGTACACGAACACGGTCAGCGTCACTCCCTATCGGGGCGCCGGCCGGCCGCAGGGCGCGTTCGTCATGGAGCGCGTGATCGGCCTGATCGCCAGAGATCTCGGCCTGGAGCCGGCGGAGGTGCGTCGCCGGAACTTCATCCGACCCGACGAGTTTCCGTGGGATGTCGGGCTCACGTTCCAGGACGGAGGGCCGACGCGTTACGACAGCGGCGATTACCCGGCCGGGCTCGAGATGGCGCTGGAGATGATCGGTGCCGGCGAGTTCCGCGCTCGGCAGACGGAGGCTCGCGCCCGGGGCCGTCACATCGGACTCGGCGTCGCCTGCTACGTGGAGGGCACGGGGATCGGCCCTTACGAGGGCGCCCACGTCCGGGTGGAGCCGAGCGGCAAGGTCTTCGCGGCCACCGGGCTCACGACGCAGGGGCAGGGGCACATGACGACGTTCGCGCAGATCGTCGCCGACGCACTGGGCTGCCCGGTGAGCGACGTGAGCGTCGTCACGGGGGACACGCGGCGGTTCAACTGGGGGGCGGGGACGTATGCGAGCCGCGCCCTGGTGACGAGCGGCAACGCCATGCACGTGGCGGCGATGAAGGTCCGTGACAAGGCCTTGCGGCTGGCGGCCAACCTGCTCGAGGTCTCACCCGACGACCTCGAGGTGGTCGAGGGCACAATCCGGGTCAAGGGCGCGCCGAGCACGGCGCTGGGGCTCGGCGCTCTCGCCACGGTGGCCAATCCCATCCGCTACGCCTACGGAGAAGAGGCGTCGGACGCCGCCCTCCGACTGGTGAAGCCCCGTACCGGCCCGGTGCTGGCCGATGGCGAGGAGCCGGGGCTCGAGGCCGTCGGATACTACGCGCCGCCGCACTCCACCTTCGCCAGCGGCTGCCACGCGGTCGTCGTCGACGTGGATGTCGCCACCGGGCAGGTGCGCCTCCTCCGCTACGTCGTCCAGCACGACTGCGGCATCCTCGTGAATCCCACGATCGTCGACGGGCAGATCCACGGGGGCGTGGCCCAGGGCATCGGCGGGGCACTGTACGAGCGAATCGTGTACGACGCGAGCGGGCAGCCGCTCACGGCGACGTTCATGGACTTTCTCATCCCGACCGCGATGGAGGTGCCCGACATCGAGGTGGGGCATCTCGAGACGCCGTCTCCGCTCAACCCGCTGGGCGTCAAGGGGGTCGGCGAGGCCGGCGCCATCCCCGGGCCGGCCGTCGTCGCCGAGGCCATCGAGGACGCGCTCGCGCCGCTCGGTGTGCGAGTCCGCGAGATGCCGCTCGACCCGTCCCGGCTCCGCCGGCTGATCGATGACGCCAGGAGAGCACGGAAGTGATACCTGCGAGCGGTTGGCTCGTGCGGGCGAGGATCCGCGTTGAGAGAGGACCATGGACAGACTCGTCAGGCTCGCGGACGGCTCCTACGGTCGACGCCGCACCTGGATCGGCACCCCGTGGCGCCTGCGCCGCGAGACGGACTGGGTGATCGCCGGCGGCTGCTGTCTCCTCCTGGCTGGCGTGCTGCCGTGGTTGCTTGGGCGGGCGGCGCGGCGCCCTGGCGTCTTATCACGATCCGAGTCCGGTGCGCCTCGTGTCCCGCATCGAGTGCCGTCAGCCCCAGTGGGCCCCCCGGTGAGCTGATCCACGCACCGCTTGCGCGGGAGGGCCCCGCGAAGATGTTGCGCATTGACCGGTGGCGTGCGGGACCTATGCTGTGCAGGCGGCGTGTCGGGCGGCGGCTGTTCCCGGGCTGGAGCGACTGAGGTTTTCGTCAACATGACGACCGGGCTGCGGATCCTCCTGGTCGAGGACGATCTGGACACCCGCGACCTCATGCGCACCGCCTTCGAACTGGCCGGCGACAAGGTGTACGAGGCCACGAACGCCCTGGTGGCGCTCGAGACGGTCGCTCGAGTCGATCCCGACGTCATCGTCACGGACATCATCCTCGCCGGGGACGTCGATGGCTACGAGCTGGCCCGCCGGCTGCGAGCCATCGACGTCGGGAAGCGGGCGCTGCTGGTGGCCTTCACGGGGATGGGACGGGCGGAGGATCGTGACGAGGCCGGCCGGGCGGGCTTCGACGCGCACATCTTGAAGCCCATGGATCCGTTCGCGTTTGCCGAGCAGGTACGACAGCTTCGGCGCTGAGCGAGGTCAGGCCGCCTCTGGCGCGGGCGAGGCGCTCGTAGCCATCGGCCATCCTCGCGTGGGAGAGCGCGGAGCTGGTCCAGAAGCGGTGAAACCGGCAGCCGGCCGGCTCCGTACAGGGCGCTGCGCGCTCCGGAGTGCCGGGACTGTCTCGGGGCCGTTCCGCGCCGCCGGGATGGCAGGCGACGCTCCAGGTGGCGCAGGTGATCATCCTCGAGTCCTTCCTCCCGGCCTCGCCATCTTCCTCACGACGCTGGTGATCAACCTGATGGGCAACGCGCTACGCGACTGGCTCGATCCACACATGAAGCTGTGACCCGCGGGCCGGGCAGCGCCGGCAGCCGGGAACTCTCACGTCGGTCACGTTCGTCCGCCACGCTTCGACCCAACGATCCCTGAACGCCGCGGCGATCCAGGGATGTGCTCGGGTACCGATAGATCGTCGGCGCGGCGCGAACGAGAGCCGGTAGGGCTCGGGCTCGTTGCCGTCCACGGGTTGACTCGGACTCTGAGAAGGGCGAGGATCGCGGATGATTCTGCTGGGAGTGAGCCGATGAAGCGCAGTACGGACCGGATCCTCACGACGCACGTGGGCAGCCTGCCCCGTCCCGACGCCCTCGTGTCGGTCTTGACGGCGAAGGACCGCGGGCAACCGTTCGACCGCGAGGCCTACACCCGCCTGGTGCGAGAGGCGGTCGTCGATGTCGTCCGCCGGCAGACGGACGCCGGTGTCGACGTGGTCACCGACGGAGAGCAAGGTAAGCCGAGCTTCTTCGGCTACGTCGTCGAGCGCCTCACGGGCTTCGAGCGCCAGGCGGCGCCACCCGGACAGGAGGGCAGCACGCGCGCGGCGAGCCGCGAGTACCTGGACTTCCCGGACTACTATGCGTGGTCCGAGCGCATCGCGGAGGGGCTCGGAGGACGCGGCAACACCCGCCGGTACGGCATCGACGTCTGCACGGGGCCCGTCACGTACCGGGGCGAGGCGGTGGTGCGGGCAGACATCGCGACGCTGAAGGTCGCGCTGCAAGGCCGGCCTCACGAAGAGGTATTCCTGCCGGCCATCGCCCCCTCCTACATCTTCGCCACGCTGCCGAACCGCTTCTACCGGACCGACGAGGAGTACGAGCTGGCGCTGGCCGACGCGCTCCA
>JAICGY010000150.1 GCA_025922915.1 Candidatus Methylomirabilota bacterium
ATCCGGGCGAGCGCATCCTGGAGGGCGGGGAGCAGCGGGCGGGCCGCCTCCAGCGCCCCGTCGCGGCCGAGGGCCTCGAGCCGGGCGGCGAGCTCCTGGACCTCCGTCCCGCCGAAGGCGCCCACCGCTCCCTTCAGGGTGTGCGCGGCGCGCTCCAGCCGCGCGGCGTCGCCAGCGTCCAGGGCCTGCCCGAGCTCGTACAGGTGCTTGGGGCAGTCGCCGACGAACAGATGGGCCAGCTCCTTCACGAGGGCCTCGTCCCCGGCCGCCTGGCGGAGCGCACGCGCCGCGTCGATCGGCGTCGCCGGACCGTCACCCGCGCTCGTGGCGACGTGGCGGGCGATCGTCGCCCCCAGGAGGTCGGTGGTGATGGGCTTGGCGAGATAGCCGTCCATGCCGGCCGCCCGGCACTTCTGCTCCCAGCCGCTCACGGCGTGTGCGGTGAGCGCGATGATCGGGATGCGCCGGCGACGGGCGAAGGTGCTGCCCGGCCCCGGCGCACGCGTGCCGGCCGCGACCTCCGCCTCGGCGGCCCGCACGGCCGCCGTCGCCTCCAGGCCATCCATCTCCGGCATCTGCACGTCCATGAGGACGAGGTCGAACTCGCCCGTCTCCAGCGCGACCAGCGCGGCCCGGCCGGTGTCGGCGACGACGGGGGCGTGCCCCAGCCGCTCCAGCAGCCGCAGGGCGAGACGCTGGTTCACCGGGTTGTCCTCGGCCACGAGGACGCGCAGGCCGCCATCCGTCAGCGGCGGGCGGGCGGTCCGCTCGGGCCGCGCGCGCGTCCTGTCGCCCGCCCGGCCCCACGCGTCCGCGATCGCCTGGAGCAGCTCCGGCTGCCCCACCGGCTTCGTCAGGAACGCGGCGACCCCGAGCTCGCGCGCCCGCGCCACGTCGCCCAGCCGGGTCGACGACGACACCACGACGATCGGGAGGGCGGAGAGCCGGGGATGACTCTTGATCTGCTGCGCGAGCATCAGACCGTCGCCGCCGGGCATCTGGTGATCCGTCACCACCAGGTCGGGCACGTCGTTCGCGGCGGCACCGCTCTCGAGGGCGCGCCACGCCGACTCGGCGCTGTCCACGACGACCGTCGGCGTGACGCCGCCGAGCGTCAGCATCTCGGCGAGCAGCCGGCGGCTCGTGGCGTTGTCGTCGACCAGCAGTGCGCGCCGCCCGCGCACCCGGTCGACGTCGACGGCCGGAGGCTCGCCGGGTGCCGCCGCCGCCCGGCCGAGCCGGGCCGTGAAGCGGAAGGTGGCCCCGTGGCCTTCCCGGCTCTCCACCGCGATCTCGCCGCCCATGACCTCCACCAGGCGCCGGGTGATCGCCAGCCCGAGCCCCGTGCCGCCGTAGCGGCGGGTCGTGGAGCCGTCCGCCTGCGTGAACGGCTCGAAGATCGCGTGGAGCTTGTCGGCCGGGATGCCGACGCCGGTATCCGTCAGGACGAACCGCAGCTCGATCTCCCGCTCGTCGGCCCGGAGCATCGAGACCCGGAGGACGATCTCGCCGCGCCCGGTGAACTTGACGGCGTTGCCCACGAGATTCACGAGGATCTGGCGCAGGCGGCCGGGGTCGCCGACGACCCAGTCGGGCACGTCCGGCTCCACGAACACGAGGAGCTCGACTCCCTCCTGATAGGCGCGGACGGCGAGCGGCTTGACCGCCTCGGTCACCAGCGCGCGGAGCGTGAACTCGACGGACTCGAGCTTGACCTGCCCGACCTCGATCTTGGAGAAGTCGAGGATCCCGTTGATCACGTGCAGGAGCGCGCTCGCCGAGGTCCGGACGAGCTCGGCGCACTCCCGCTGCTCGTCCGTCAGCTCGGTGCCCAGGAGCAGATCCGTCATGCCGATGACCCCGTTCATCGGCGTCCGGATCTCGTGGCTCATCGTGGCGAGAAAGTCGGCCTTCGCCCGGACCGCGGCCTCCGCCTCGTCCCGGGCGCGCAGGAGCTCGATCTCGGCCCGCTTCCGTCGCGTGATGTCGCGCGTCACGATGATCCAGCCCGCGTGGTGGCCGTCGTCCTCGTGCAGCGGCGAGGAGGCGGCGGCCACGAAGACGGACGCGTCGGGCAGCCGCAGCTCGAACTCCGCGCGGTTGGGGGGGCGCGTCTCGATCAGCAGATCGACCTGCCGGGCTGCCTCCGCGTCGCCGCCGAACGCCTCCGCGAGCGGGTGGTGGAGCATCGCCGGCGCCGCCCGGCGGAGCAGCCGCGCGGCGCCGACGTTCCAGCTCGTCACCCGGCGCTCGAGATCGATCGTCACGATCGCCTCCTCGGACTGCTCGACGATGGCGGCGAGGCGCCGGTTCGCCGACTCCTTGGCGCGCAGGTCGGCGAGCAGCCGCTCGAGGTTGTCGGCCATCGCGTTGAAGGCGGACACGGTCGGCGCGATCTCGGCGAGGCGCGTCTCCGGCATGCGGACGGAGAGATCACCGGCGCCGACCCGGGCCGCGCTCACCCCCAGCGCACGGACCGGACGAAGTCCGTAGCGAAGGCCGATGTCGAGGCCGCCGATCAGCACGACGAGCAGCACGGCGGCGGTGAGACCGGCCTCTCGCGTGGCCTGCCAGACCTCCGTCTCCAGGGCGGCCGAGGACGGGGTCACGGCGAGGAGGCCGTAGACGACGGGCTCGGCGACGATGGGGATCCGCGACTCCTGGAGATCCAGCGCGAGCAGGGGACGGAGCCAGTCCGGCGCCCCCGACTGCTCGGCATCGCTCGGCGACGTGTCGAGGATCACCGTCGTGCCGTCGGCCTCGTACAGGACGACGCGCTGCCACGCCTGGTGGGCGTTCAGGTTGCGCAGGACCTGCTCGGCGCTCGCCAGATCGCCGACGACCAGCGCATTGAGGAGGAGCGGGGCGCCGGCCGAGGTGAGGCGCTCCGTCCGGAGGTCCGAGCGCGCCTTGGCCTTGGTGATGAGCTCCCGCACGCTGAAACCGAGGCTGCTCAGCGTCGCCACCACGACGGCGACACTGGTGATCCCCAGGATCAGCGTGCGGAGGCTCGACGTCATTGCTTGATCAGGCGGTACACGGTGCGGACGCCCTCGTAATCCCCGTCGGTCGCGGGCTCGAACCCCTTCGACTTGGCGCGGCCGAGGACCGGGGCCGCGTTCGGATCGTTCTTCATGGCGAGCAGGGCGTCACGGACACGGGCGGCGACCGGGGCGGGCACGCGCGGGTGCACGATGACGGCGAGCTCCGGGTAGGCGTCGGAGACGAAGATCTTGCGGAACTGGACGTGCTCGCGCTGCGAGTACTGCTCCAGGAAGCGCGAGTTGACGGCGCCCGCGTCCACGCGCCGGGCCTTGAGCTGGGCGAGGACGCCCTCCTGGTTGGCGCCGAAGACCTCCGCCACCCGCACCCCGGCCTTGCGGAGGGCGACGAGGGGCACGGCGTAGCCGACGAAGGCGTCGCGGGACGGGAACGCGACCCGCTTGTCCGCCAGCTGCGCGACGCTCGTGATGGGGCTGTCGGCCGGCACCGCGATGACGCTGCGGATCGCCTCGCCCGCCCACTTGGCGATGACCCGGTAGCCGAGCGCGTCGTACGCCGACTGGAAGTTGTGGTTGGTGTACATGAAGTCGAACTCGCCGCGGGCCATCATCGCGTCGGTCTCCTGCACCGTCGGGCCCATCTTCAGGCGGAGGGGCACGCCCGACCGGGTGGTGACGTAGTGCAGGATGGGGTTCCACCGCTCCGCCGTGAGGGCGGCGCTCTGCTGGTTGAGGATGCCGAACGAGAGCGGCGTCTCCTGGGCGGTGGCGCCCGTGACGACGGCGACGACGGCGAGCACCGCGAGCAGCGCGGACCGCAGCGTGATCATCCTGATCTCCTCCGCTTCAGGGTTCGGACGACGTGGACGTCGATGGCAGCCAGGCCGTCCGGCCCACGGGGAACGGCGCGAGCCGCAGCCGGGACCGGGCGAGGGCGCACTCCCGCTCCTCGCACGCCAGGCGCGGCACGACCTGCACCTCGTGCGCCGTCCCGGTCCCAGCGTCCGCGGTGAGGCAGGCGGCGAGGCCGCGCAGGACGCCGGCGAGCCGGGCGGTGGCCGGCGGATCCACGCCGGGCGAGCCGGAGAGGACGACCTGCTCGAGCACGGCGTGCCGGGGCACACCGAACACCGGCGGCTGCATGCCGAGGACGAGCACGCCCAGGGTGCCGGCCGGGGCCGCGACGCCCGGGAACGCGCACCCGGCCGCGTCGGGGCAGCGCGACGCGAGGAGGCGGGCCGCGCCGGGGCAGGCGATGCCCGCGCCGGCAGCGTGTCCGGCGAGCACGCCATCACGGTGGTGACACTGCGCCGCTCCCTGCGCGTCCGCCACGCAGACGATGAGGCCGCCTGCGCCCGGATGCCCGGCCATGCGGCCCGTCGGCGCCGCGTCTCGCGCGAGCGCGCTCGGGCTCTCGAGGTCGAGCGTGACGACGATGTCGGCACGGTCGGGCCAGGGCGCCGGCGACGCGCAGGCCCCCACCGCGATCCCGATCACCAGTACGAGGATCCGGTGTGCGGCGCTCATCGCGGTTCCTGGATTCCGTTCCTTTCCTTGCCCGCTTCCGTGTCCTGGTGGCTCGACAGGAGCGCCGGAAGCCGGGCACGGCAACAGCCGTGCCAAACAAGCGATCGGGTGATTCGAGCGTCGCCGCGCACACTCGCAGTGGTCGGCACGGACAGCGCCGCGGCCGGCAGTGACGATGGTTGTCAGGCCCCGACCAGAACGGCACGAAGCCGGTCGTCGGTGGCACTGGCCTTGCCATACAACGCCGGCATGCGAACGCTGGTGCTGGTGCTCATCCTCGTTGTCGCCTGGCTGCCGGCGGCGGCACAGGACACGACGGGGCAGCCGGAGCGACGACTGCTACCCTCGCCGTCGAAGGACGACGCCGCCCCCATCCAGCACGGGGCCCAGCCGGACCCGGGCGCGGAGCGCGTCGGCACGCCGGACGGCGATGCGCCGTCGGCGGCGGCGGGGCGCCTCGTGCGCGACCCGGCCCAGCGCCGGATCCTCGGCCTTCCCGTCACGGCGGCGCTGGTGGTCGCGGGCGTCGTGGTCGCACTGCTCGTCGTGGCGGGGATCGTGATCCCGGGCGCCCGGCGCCGGCAGCGGGCGCGCGGCGGCGGGACGTACGGGCGCTGACGCGTGGCGCCGCTGATCGGCGTCGCTGACGCGGGGGCGGGTCAGGCGATCTCGAAGTGGAGACGGGAGGTGGCGTCGCGGAGCGCCGCCTCGACGGCCTCGGGTGTCTCGGCGCGCGCGAACACGAATCCCAGGTACCGCCAGCCTTCCGGCAGCGGCTCCAGCTCCTGGCCCAGGTGCGCGGTGATGGCCACCTCCTCCACCCCGGGGACGGCCACCGCCTCGGCCTGACCCCGCACGGCCGCGAGCCGGCCGCGGCGCGGAACGGGCAGCATCATCACGCCGGCCGGTCGACGCTCCCGCTCGAGAGTCGCGATCGGCCACCCGAGCGCGTGGCGCAGGATGAGCTCCTCGAGCGTCATGCCGGTGCCGAAGCGCAGCGTGCGGGAGCAGAGGCCACCGATCGAGCGCGCGGCCACCTCCAGGACCCATGGCCCGTCGTCGTTCACGCGGAGCTCCGCGTGCACAGAACCCTCCGTCAGCCCCAGGGCGCGACAGGCGGCCGCCGTGACGCGCCGGATCGCCTCCTGGATCTCCCGCGGGAGCCGGGACGGCGTGACGTAGAGGGTCTCCTCGAAGAACGGGCCCTCCAGCGGATCCGGCTTGTCGAACAGGGCGAGCACGTGGAGCGTGCCGTCGACGAGGAGCCCCTCGAGCGCGACCTCCGGCCCGGGCACGTAGGCCTCCACGAGCAGGGACGTGGCGGCGTCGCCGCTCACGGTCACGTCGTCGCGCGCGAGGAGCGCCGCGATCCGCCGGAAGGCGGCGACGAACTGGTCCACGGTGTTCGCACGGATGACGCCGCGGCTCGCGGAGAGCGCGATCGGCTTGAGGACGCACGGGAAGCCGACACCGCGCGCGACCCGCATGGGGTCCTCGGCGAGGGCGAACCGCTTGAACCGCGGCACCGGGACGCCGGCGGCGGCCAGACACTGGCGCATCTGGTGCTTGTCGCGGGCGGCGGCCACCGCCGCCACCGCGCTGGAGCGCAGGCCGAGCCGCTCGGCGATGGCGGCGGCGGCGACGGCCGTCAGGTCGTCCACGCCGACGACCGCCGTGAAGGGTCGACGGTCCGCGGCGGCGGCCACGCGGGCCGCCGCCGCGTCGGGGTCGGCGAAGTCGAGCGTCAGGAAGGCGTCGGGAACGTGGGCCTCGAGCGTGCTGGGACGCTCGGACGCGCAGACGACCTCGACGCCCAGCGTGCGGGCGGCGTCGAGGAACGCTTCGGTGCGGTAGGTCGTCGTCGGCAGCAGCAGGAGCAGGCGGTCCATCGGCTACCGCCGCCGGACGACGCGGGACTAGGCCTTGCCGGCGCTGTAGTAGGGGTTGCTGCCGGAGGCGTGGTCGGTGGTGTCGAGCACCTCCTCCACCTCGGGCAGCTCGTCCTTGATCAGGCGCTCGATCCCCGCCTTGAGGGTGATGTCCGCCGCCCCGCAGCCCTGGCAGCCACCGCCCATCGTGAGATAGACGCGGTTGTCCTGGACATCGACGAGCTCGACGAAGCCGCCGTGACCGGCCACGGCGGGATTGATCATCGTGTCGATCAGCTCCTGGACCCGGCTCTTGAGGTCCGTGCTCATGTGTTCACCTCTCAGATCGGTACTTTATCACCGGGCCGCATCGGGGCCAACTGGCCCCGGGTCGGCTCCGCTCAGCAGAACCACGCCTCGGTCAGCCGTGGCGGTCGGCGCCGGTCCGGCGACAGCGCCAGCGGGACGGGCGGCGGCGCCTCCGCGTGCTCGGCGGCCAGCGTGCGCACGCCGTCGAACGTGCGGGCCCCCTCCTCGCCACGTTCCGCGTCGCCGGCGACGCGATCGCTCACCGCCTGCCACAGCCGCTCCACCCGCGCGTCGGGGTTCGTCCACGGGTAGTGGAAGCCGTCGGCGACCAGCGGCCCCAGATGCGGCTGCAGCTCGGGCCGGCCGAGGAGCAGGGAGCCGGGCGGCACGAGCAGGCGGATGGCGTACTGCACGGGGTCGATGAGGTCGACGAGCGCCTCGGCGGCGAGGAACTCGAGCCATTGCCGGTAGCCGTCGAGCGTGGTCCACGGCGTGAAGGCGATCCACGTCGGGCGCGGCGCGATCCCGGCCGCCCGCAGCGCGTCCAGCGCCGCCACGATGTCGGCGCGCGCGTGGCCCTTGTCGAGGATCGCCAGCACGCGGTCGTCCAGCGTTTCCGCCGCCGTGACGACGAAGGCGCAGCCGAGCGCGGCGAGCTCGGGCAGCAGCCGCCGCTGCCGGAGCACGTGCTCGACCTTGGCCGTGACGTCGAACGTGAGGTCGGGGAACTCGGCGTGGAGCGCACGCGCCACGGCCAGCGCGTGGCGTGGCCCGTTGAGGAAGTCGGGATCCCCGAACGTGACGTGGCGCGCGCCCGCCTGCACTTGCTGCCGCACGTCCGCGAGGACGGTCTCCACCGGCACGACGAAGAACCGTCCGGCGTACACCGGCGGAATGGGACAGTGCCGGCAGCGATGCCGGCATCCGCGGCTCGCCTCGACGTAGCCGGCGACGTCACGTCGCCCCTCCCGCTCCACGTGCGCGTACCGCGGCAGCGGCGGCAGCCCCGCGCGGCTCGGAACCGGGAACGCCAGCCGCTGCAGCGAGATCACGCCGTCCCGGCGGTCGGCAGCGTCGCCGGCGCCGGCAGTCGTCAGCGAGGCCGCCAGCCGGACGAGGGCCGGCTCGAGCTCGCCGGCGAGGACCGAGTCCGCCACGTGCCCGCGCAGCCACTCGGCGTTGAGCGCGGCGTAGTGGCCGTAGAAGCAGAGGTGCGTCCGCGGATTGATGGCGCGGATCCGCTCGGCGGCGGCGACACCGAGGCGAAGCGCGGTGTGCATCGGCACGGAGATGGCGACGAGCTGCGCCTGTGCGACCTTCGCGGGGTCCAGCGGCTCGACCGACAGGTCGAGCACCGCCGGCCGGTAGCCGGCCCCCTCGAGGAAGGCGGCCGGCCAGGCGACGGCCAGCGGCTGATGCCCCAGCTCGTAGCAGGCCACGAGGAGGATGTCGCCGGCGGCCCTCATCGGGGCGAGTGTACCGCCGTGCTAAGGTTGGGCGAATTCACCTCAGCCGCGAGGAGGGGCGACATGGCCGTCAAGATCAGCATCCGACCCAACGGTCCGTACCTGGTGGAAGGCGACGTGGAGCTGGTGGACCCGCAGGGCAATCGCGTCGACACGGCGAGCCAGCCGCGCATCGCCCTGTGCCGGTGCGGCGCCTCGGTGAAGAAGCCCTTCTGCGACGGCACGCACAGCAAGATCGGTTTCCAGGCGGCCGAGGCCGCCGTCGCTCAGGAGAAGAAGTAGCGGTGCGTCGGGACGGGGCGGGCCTCCGCCCCGTCCCGAGCTCGCTACCAGCGCCCGCGACCGCCGCCGCCCCGGGCGAACCCGCCTGCGCGCGGCGCCGACTCCTTCGCCTTCTCGACCTGCAGCCGCCGGCCCTCGAGGTCGCGCCCGTTGAGCCGGCTGATCGCTTCCTCGGCCGCCTCCGGCGTCGCCATCTCGACGAACCCGAAGCCGCGCGAGCGACCCGTGTCGCGGTCCGTCACGACGACCGCGGACTCGACCTCGCCGACCTCCGCGAAGAGATCGCGAAGTCGTTCGTTGGAAAGTGAGAAGGGAAGTCCACCGACGAAAAGCTTCTGCGCCATCGCGCGCCTCCTGTGACCTTCCGCTCTATCGCACGTCACAGCACGCGGAAGACCACACCGGTGACGCGGTCCGGGCGGGTGGAACCCGCCTGGGAACCGACCCGACCCTGACGACATCAGTGTACCCCCGCCGTCGAGAGGGCGCGTGCACCCGCGACTCGATACCGGCGCGTTCGTCCGAGGACGCGAGGTCGATGGCATCGGCGTTGCTCGTCGCAGGAGCATGCAAACCGCGGCCGGCATCTTCGCGACAGGGGACTCCGCGCACCGCGCGGCGCGCGCACTCCAGGCGGGCGGGATCGCGCCTGATCGGATCTCGGTGCTGCTTCCGGGCGAGGCCAGGCACGCCCGCGCCCGCGTGCCCACCGACGAGGGCGAGCAGCCAGGAACGGG
>JAICGY010000151.1 GCA_025922915.1 Candidatus Methylomirabilota bacterium
CGTCTTCCGTCCCCCGTATTCCTTTTGTTTGGGGGGGTCCGGGCGCCCCCCTGGCCCCCCGACGCGCGCCCCCGCCGCGGCGAAGGCGGGGCGGGGCTCGTTAGACTGGCGTCCTCGACACAGCGAGCGCCGATACAACGAGCCCAGACACGCCAGCCCGACACAGCGAGGCGCGGTCACGCCGAGGCGCCGACACACGTCGGGCGGGGGCGCGCGCGGTCCCGGGCGGGCGGCCGGTACAATGCCGCCGTGGACAATGCCGACACGACGGTGGCGCGGCGCTTCGTCGAGGCCACGGCCCACAGCCCGGAGTCCGTGCGGGCGAGCGGCCACACCCTGGCCTGGGACGTCAAGCCGTTCCCGTTCAAGGTCTACGTCGACGCGCCCGCGGTGGCCCTGGCGCGCGAGGTCGACCCGCTCGGGCGCCGCACGATGGACGCGCTGGCGGCCGCCGCCGCGCCCGCCGACAGGCTGACGCTGCGCGGCCTGACGGCGCTCCTCTACTACAGCGCGGGCGTCACGAAGAAGAAGAGCTACCCCGGCGGGGGCGAGATGCTCTTCCGGGCCGCGGCGTCCACCGGTGCGCTCTACCAGACGGAGGTCTATGTCGTGGCGGGCGCCGTCGACGGCCTCGCGCCGGGCGTCTACCACTTCTGCCCGGGCGACTTCGTGCTGCGCCAGCTGCGCGCGGGCGACTGGCGCGGCACCCTCGCCGAGGCGGCGGCGGACCCGGCGCTGGCGCGCCGCGCCGCGACGCTCGTCCTCACCGCGATCTTCTGGCGCAATACGTGGAAGTACCAGGCGCGCGGCTGGCGCCACCTCTACTGGGACTCCGGCACGATGCTGGCGAACGCGGTCGCCGTCGGCGACGCGCTGGGCCTGGCCCCGCGTGTGCTCGCCGGCTTCGTGGATGCGCAGGTCGACCGGCTCCTGGCGCTCGACCCGGATCGCGAGGCGACGCTCGAGCTGCTCCCGCTCGGGCCGGAGGGACCGGCCGCTCCCCCGGGCGGCCGGCTCGACGCCATCGCGCCGGAGGTGATGCCGCTGTCGAGCGCGGAGGTGGACTACCCGGCGCTCCGCGAGATGCAGCGCGCCTCCGCGCTGCCCGATGCCGCCTCCGTGCGCGCGTGGCGGGCGGCCGCGGTGGCGCCGCCCGCGCCGCCGGCCGGCGAGGCCCAGGCGCTGCCGCCGCCCCCGGACGGGGGCCGCGCGCTGGACGAGACGATCCAGCGGCGCGGCTCCACCCGGCGCTTCGCCCACGTGTCCCTCGCGGCCTCCGAGCTGGCGGCCGCGCTGTGGGCGGCGACGCGGCCGCTCGCCGGCGACGTGCCGGAGGGGCTCGTGGAGTCCTGGCTGATCGTGAACGCGGTGGAGAGTCTGGAGCCGGGGACGTACCGGTACCACGCCGCATCGCACGGGCTCGAGCGCGGGCGCCGCGGCGACCTGCGCCGGCTGGCCGCGTTTCTCTGTCTCGAGCAGGCCCTCGCCGGCGATGCGGCCGCGGTCCTCTTCTTCCTGGCCCCGCTCGACGCCGTGCTCGCCACCCGGGGCAACCGGGGCTATCGCCTCGCGAACCTCGCGGCCGGCGTCGCGGGGGGCCGCGCCTACCTGGCCGCGTACGCCCTGGGCTTCGGCGCCAGCGGCCTGACGTTCTACGATCGCCACGTCGTCGACGCCTTCGCGCCGGCCGCCGCCGGGCGCCACGCGATCTTCGTCACCGCGCTCGGGCGCGGGGCGGGCGCGCGGGACGGCGTGCTAGTATCGACGACCATCCAGCCGCCGCGAGGGAGGACGTGAGCGCATGAAGAAGTACCAGCTGATGGCGCCGGGGCCCACGCCCGTGCCGAGCGAGGTCCTGCTCGCCATGGCGCAGCCCATGATCCACCACCGCACGCCCGAGTACGAGGCGCTCTTCGTCGAGGTCCGGGCCGGGCTCAAGCGCCTGTTCCAGACGAGCCAGGACGTCCTGCCGCTGGCGTGCTCCGGCACCGGCGCGATGGAGGCAGCCCTCGTCAATACCCTGTCGGCCGGCGACACGGTCGCGGTCGTGTGCGCGGGGAAGTTCGGCGAGCGCTGGCTCGAGCTCTGCCGGGCCTACGGCGTCCGCGCCATCGAGCTGCGCGCACCGTTCGGCGACACGGTCGCCCCCGACCGCGTGGCCGAAACGCTGGCGACGACGCCGGGCCTGGCGGCGGTGCTGACGCAGCACAGCGAGTCGTCCACGGGCGTGCTGCACGACGTGCGCGCCTACGCCGCCCTCACCGCGAAGACGGACGCGATCCTGATCGTCGACGCCGTCTCGAGCCTCGGCATCGCCGATCTGCCGATGGACGCCTGGGGCGTGGACGTCGTGGTGGCGGGCTCGCAGAAGGGGCTGATGCTGCCGCCCGGCCTCGGCCTGGTCGCCCTGAGCGACAAGGCGTGGGGTCGCGCCCGCGCCTCGACGCTGCCGAAGTACTACTTCGACCTCGCGGCGGAGCGGACTTACGCCAGGAAGAACGAGGCCCACTTCACGCCGGCGGTCTCGATCATGCTCGGGCTGCGCCAGGTGCTCCGCCTGCTCGAGACGGAGGGGCTGGCCGCCACCTTCAAGCGGCACGACCGCCTCGCGCGCGCCACCCGGGCGGGGGTCGAGGCCCTGGGCCTCGCCGTCTTCCCGCGGGCGACGCCGAGCCCGGCCCTGACCGCCGTCGTCTCGCCGGCCGGCGTGGACAGCGAGCGGATCGTCGCGGCGTACGCCACCGACCACAACATCACGATCGCCGGCGGCCAGGGCGAGATGAAGGGGACGCTGTTCCGCCTCGGCCACATGGGGTACGCGGCGGAGCTCGACGTGATCGTGGCGCTCGCGGCGCTCGAGCAGATCCTCGCCGGCCTCGGCCAGCCGGTCGACCTCGGGGCGGGCGTCCGCGGCGCCCAGAAGGTCTTCACCGACCGCGGCTGAGCCGGCCCGTCGCCGCCCGGGCCGTGCGCTACAATGGCCCGGTTGTGAAGCCCGTCAAGCTCTTCGCCCTGCGGCACGGCGAGACCGCCCTCGCCCGGGAGCGCCGGTTCTCGGGGCTCCGGGACGTCCCGCTGACCGCGCACGGCCGCCGGCAGAGCGAGGCCCTGGCGCGCGCGCTCGCGCCGGAGCCGCTGGCCGCGGTGTACGCGAGCCCGCTGGCGCGCGCCCGGGAGAGTGCGGAGCTCGTCGCCCGCCCCCACGGGCTGCCGGTGACCGTCGAGCCGGCGTTCCGCGACATGGCCTTCGGCGCCTGGGAGGGATCGAGTCGCGAAGAGCTCGCGGCCCGGACGCCCGCCGCCGCCGAGGCCTGGGTGACGACGCCCCACCTCGTGGCGCCGCCCGGCGGCGAGCCGCTCGCCGCCGTCGCCGAGCGGGTGGCGGCCGGGCTCGCGGCGCTGCTCGAGCGCCACGCGGGGGAGAGCGTGGCCTTGGTGTCCCACGCGATCGTCGCGCGCCTCATCGTGCTCGCGGCCCTCGGCCTCGGGCCCGAGCGGCTCTGGTCGGTGGACGCCTCCCCGGGCGGGCTCAGCGAGATCGAGTACCACGACGGCTGGGTGACGGTGCACCGGATGAACACCCTGGCGCACCTGGACGGCCGGGCCGGGGGCGCGCCGTGAGGCCCGTCCTCACCCAGCTGCCCCGGGGCGCCCGCATCTACCTGCCCGAGGAGGCGGCTCGCAAGCGCCACGTGGAGGGCGGGCTGCTCGACGTCTTCCGCCGCTGGGGGTATCGCGAGGTGGTCACCCCGACGTTCGAGTACGCCGACGTGCTGGCGCTCGGCACCGACGCCGGCGTGCAGGAGAACATGTTCACGCTGGTCGACCGCGAGACGGGCCGCATGCTCGCCCTCCGCGCCGACATCACCCCCCAGGTCGCGCGCATCGTGGCGACCCGTCTGCGCGACGAGCCCAAGCCGCTCCGGCTCGCCTACCTCACCAACGTGTTCCGCTACGACGAGCCGCGGGTCTCGCACTACCGGGAGTTCTACCAGGCCGGGGTCGAGCTCGTCGGGCTGGAGAAGCCAGAGGCGGAGGTCGAGGTGATCGCGATGGCCATCGAGGGGCTGCGCGCGCTCGGGCTCGGCGGCTTCCAGATCGACCTCGGCCACTCCGGCTTCCTGCGGGGGCTGCTGGACCAGGTCAAGACCGACGAGGCGCGGCAGCTGGAGCTGCGGCAGGCGCTCGCCCGCAAGGACGTGGCCGCGCTCGAGCGGGTGGTGGCGGACGTGGCCCCGCCCGCGCACGTGGCCGAGGCGCTGCGCACGCTGCCCGCCCTCGTCGGGGGCGCGCCGGTGCTCGACCGCGCCGCCGGCTGCGCCCGCAACGAGCGCTCGGCGCGCGCGCTCGCGAACCTCGCCGAGGTCTACCGCCTGCTCACGATCTACGGCCTGGCCGACAGCGTGCTCCTCGACCTGGGCGAGGTGCGGGGCTTCGACTACTACTCGGGCACGTACTTCGAGGCGTACGTCGCGGGCTTCGGAGCCGCCGTCGCGGGCGGCGGGCGCTACGACCAGCTGCTCGCGCGCTTCGGGTACGACTGCCCGGCGGTGGGGTTCGCCTTCGACGTGGGGCGCGTGCTCGCCGTCATGGAGGCGCAGGGCGTCGCGGTGGCGCAGCCCGGGCCGGACTTCTTCATCATCGACTTCACGGCCGAGAAGACGGCGGCGCTGTCGCTGGCGCGCCGCCTGCGCGACGGCGGGGCCGCCGTGGCCCGGGACATCATCAGCCGGGGGCTCGAGGAGTCGCTGGCGTACGCCCGCGCGCAGCACGCGCGCCACGTGCTGGTGGTCGGCGGCCCGGGCACGCCGGGCGACCGGCTGCGCGCGCTCGATCTCGACACCGGCGGCGAGCGCACGCTGCGCATCGCGGAGGTCCTCGCGGAGCCCGCGCGCCACTTCGGGTCGGCGAAGGGGACGGACGATGGCTAACATCGTGGTGGTCGGCACCCAGTGGGGGGACGAGGGCAAGGGCAAGGTCGTCGACGTCATCACGCCGCACGTGAACGTCGTCGTGCGCTTCCAGGGCGGCAACAACGCCGGCCACACGGTGGTGGTGGGGCGGGAGAAGTACGTCCTGCACTCCATCCCGTCCGGGATCCTCCACCCCAACTGCCGGTGCGTGGTCGGCTGCGGCGTGGTGGTGGATCCGGCCGCCATGATCGAGGAGATGGAGTCGCTCGTCCAGCGGGGCGTCACCCTGGACGGCAACCTCTTCATCTCCAAGAACGCCCACCTGATCATGCCCTACCACCCGGCGCTGGACCGGGCGTCGGAGGCCAAGCTGGGGGCGCGGCGCATCGGGACCACCGGCAAGGGCGTGGGCCCGGCGTACGTCGACAAGGCCGCGCGCGTCGGCATCCGGATGGCCGATCTCCTCGACGAGCGGCTGTTCCGTGAGAAGGTCGAGGTCAACCTGGCCCAGAAGAACCGGCTGCTGCGCGAGATCTACGACGCCCAGACCTTCACCGTCGAGGAGATCCTGCATCCTTACCTCCGCTACGCGGGGTGGCTGGCCCCGTACATCACCGACACCTCGCTCCTCCTCCATCGCTGGATCGAGAGCGGGTACTCGGTGCTCTTCGAGGGCGCCCAGGCGACGATGCTCGACATCGACCACGGCACGTACCCCTACATCACCTCGTCGTCGACGACGGCCGGCGGGGCGGCGACGGGCACCGGCGTCCCGCCCACCAAGATCGACGGCGTGCTCGGCGTGGCCAAGGCCTACACGACGCGGGTGGGCGCGGGCCCGTTCCCGACCGAGCTGTCCGGCCCGCTCGCCGAGCACATCCGGGCCCGCGGCAACGAGTACGGCGCGACGACCGGCCGCCCGCGCCGCTGCGGCTGGTTCGACGCCATGGTGCTGCGCTACGCGGTGCGCATCAACGGGATCGAGACCATCGCCCTCACGAAGCTCGACGTCCTCGACCAGTGCGAGACGGTCAGGGTCTGCACGGGCTACCGCCACCGGGGCGAGATCCTCACCGAGTTCCCGGAGGAGGAGTCGGCGCTGCACGAGGTGGAGCCGGTCTACGAGGAGCTGTCGGGCTGGATGACGCCGACGAGCGGCGTCACCAGCGAGGCCGACCTGCCGGCCAAGGCCCGCCGGTACCTCGAGCGGCTGAACGAGCTCATCGGGGTCCCCTTCGGGCTGATCTCCACCGGACCCCAGCGCGCCGAGACCATCGTCTGCGAGGACTCGCCGCTGCTCGGCTGGTATCCGTCGGTCCGCGCGAGCCTGCTGTAGCGGGCGGGGTCCCCCGCCGCGGCCCGCGGGTGGCTGCGCCGGGCGGCGGCGGCTATCATCGGTGACGTGAGGGGCTGGATCGCTTCGCTCGCCGCCCGGCTGGCACCGCCGCGGCGCGGCGCGCGCGGCGGCCGGGGGGGCGGGGCGGCGGCCGCGCAGGCGCGCGAGGAGCACCTGCGGCTCGCGCTCGAGGCCGGACGGATGGGCGTGTGGGAGTGGGTGATCGGCACCGGCGAGGTGCGCTGGTCGCCGGAGCTCGAGCGCATCCACGGCATGGCGCCCGGCGCCTTCACGGGCACCTTCGAGGCGTTCCAGGCCGACATCCACCCCGAGGACCGCGCGGACGTCCTCGCCCGCATCGCCCGCACCGTCGACGACGGCACGGACCACCGGCTCGAGTACCGCATCGTGCGTCCCGACGGTGAGCTGCGCTGGGTCGAGGCCCGGGGGCAGGTCCTCCGTGATGCGACCGGGCGGCCCGTGCGCATGCTGGGCGTGTGCATGGACGTCACCGAGCGCAAGGCGGCCGAGCGCGAGCACGCCCGGCGCCGGCGCGAGGAAGAGGTGCTCGCCGAGCTGACGCGTACGATCAACGCCTCGCTCGACCTCGACGCCGTCCTCGAGCGGGTCTGCGTGGGAGCCCGGGAGCTCTGCGGCAGCGATACGGCCACGATCGCGCTGCCGGAGCCCGGCGAGGACGCCATGGTGGTGCGCGCCCGGGTCGCGGTGAGCGGCCGGCCGCAGCCCGTGCGGCGGATCGAGCGCGGCAAGGGGCTCGGCGGGCTCGTCATGGCGACCGGCCGCGCGTTCCGGACCGACGACTACGCCGCCGACGACCGGTTCACCAGGGACTACGTGGCGGGCGCCGCGGCGTCCGGCGTGCGGGCCGTCCTCGTCGTCCCGATCCGGATCGAGGACCGCGTCGGCGGCCTGCTCTACGTCACCAACGTTGGCCCCCGCTCCTTCACCGACGCCGACGAGGCGGTGCTCACGTGGCTCGCGGACCACGCGGCGACTGCCATCCGCAACGCGCAGCTGCTCGCCACGCGGGAGGCTGCGCTCGCGGAGGCCGAGCGCGCGAACCGCGCGAAGGACGACTTCCTCGCCATGCTCTCGCACGAGCTGCGCACCCCGCTCACCGCCATGCTCGGCTGGGTGCGGATGCTGCGCGCCGGACAGCTCCGCCCGGAGCAGGTCCAGCAGGCGCTCGAGGTGGTGGAGCGCAACGCTCGCCTGCAGGCGCAGCTCATCAACGACCTCCTCGACGTCTCCCGCATCGTCGCCGGCAAGCTCCAGCTCGACGCCCGTCCCGTCGACCTGGTCGACGTCGTCGACGAGGCGCTGACGTCGATCCGGCGGGAGGTGGAGGCGCGGGGGCTCACGCTCGACGCGCGGCTCGACGCCGCCGCCGGGCCCGTGCTCGGCGACCCGCTGCGGCTGCAGCAGGTCGTCGCCAACCTGGTCTCCAACGCCGTGAAGTTCACCCCGGAGGGCGGGCGCGTCACCGTCGGCCTGGAGCGCGCGGACGCGGTGGCCCGGCTGACCGTGAGCGACACCGGGCAGGGGATCGAGCCGGGGCTCCTCGCCGAGATCTTCGACCGCTTCCGGCAGGCGGACGGCGTGGGCCGCCGGAGCCAGGGCGGGCTCGGCCTCGGGCTCGCCATCGTCCGGCATCTCGTCGAGCTGCACGGCGGGCGGGTGCGTGCCGAGAGCGAGGGGGTGGGCCGGGGCGCGCGCTTCGTCGTGGAGCTGCCTCTCGCCGTCCCGCGCCCTGCCTCTCGGCCCTCGCCCTGACCGGGCGCGGGCGTGGCGGCCCGCGCGGGACGCCCGGTGCCTCCGGGCTCGGTCAGGACGCCCGGGACGTGATGAGGGCGGCGCGGCCGGCCACGAGCCCCTCGAGGGCCCGCAGGAGGGCCCAGGGCTCGAACGGCTTGTGGAAGGTGAGGATCGCCCCGGCCATGCGTGCCCGGGTCAGCATGTTCTGCTCCTCGGCGCGGCCGTCCGCCGACATCGCGACGATGACGGCGTCCGGGAACTCGGCGCGTAGCTCCCGGATCGTGGTGAGCCCGTCCTTGCGAGGCATGAACATGTCGACGACCACGATGTCGCAGGGCTCGCGACGGTAGCGGGCGATTCCCTCCTCGCCGTCTTCGGCGCCGACGGCCTCGTGGCCCTCGGTCGCCAGGAGGGTGCACAGGAAGTCGCGGGTGTCGGCATCGTCTTCGATCACCAGCACCCGGGCTCGGCGTTCTCTCATCGCGGAGGCGTCCTGGCGGCTCGCCGGTCGCATCGCCCGGTCGCGGGGCAAGTGCGATGCCAGATCGAACCTGGTGAAAAGTCGGCGCTCGACGTGACCGCCTGACGAAACGTTTGCCCACATCCCCGAATCGGCTTCCTCGCCCCCTGCCGGCTCTGCCGGTCCAGTGTCCTCGGTGCTCCGTGCGTTGCTCCGTCGCCCGCCGCCCGCGCCCGTCCGTCGGCCGGCGGTCCGGCGCCGTGCCGCGCTCGTCCGCTGGGTCCCTCGTCGTCCGGCCCGGCCCGTCTTGGTTCCCGTGCCGGCCCGGCCCGCCCTCGACTTCTGGGCGCCGGTGGACTTGGTCGTGCGCGACCGGCCCGTGCTCCGCCCCGAGCGCGCACCCGTGGCGCGCGTCCGTCCCTTGGCGCCCTTCGCCCGTGTCCGTGCGTTCCGTCGCTTCGCCATGGCTCCTCCCCGCGTATCGAATCCAGGGTCGAGTTCGCGTCCAGGCGGTGCGGCGGGGTGCACGCGATGTGCCGGCGAGGACGCGGGCCGGCCCCTGCCGGCGTATGCTGGGTCGCCGTGAAGACGGATCGGGCTCGGAGCGGCTCGTTCCTGGAGGTGCTCGGAGTCGCGACACGCCTCGGGCTCACCTCGTTCGGGGGACCCGTCGCGCACCTCGGTTACTACCGCGACGAGTAC
>JAICGY010000152.1 GCA_025922915.1 Candidatus Methylomirabilota bacterium
CGGCCGCGACGCGCCCGTGCTCGGCGCGTTCGCGCATCTCTTCCTGAACCTGTCGCTGCTCGGATGCTGCCTGTCGCGATTCTTCAGCTGCACGTCGGCTGCGTTCCGCTGCGCCGGGTTTCGCTTCGCGGCCTGCTCTGTTCGACTCCATCTCGCCTCAGCGAGGCCAACCGTCCACATGAGTATCACTCACTCCCGCAGGCGACAGAGCGCGCCGCGGACGAGGCGGGCCGGCGAAGGAGTGTGGCGGCGGCTACCTCGACGCCTCCCGCGCCGTGCGCTGCGCTATCGCCACGTTCTCCGGGTAGCCGAGCCGCCGGTACGCGGCCGCGATGGCCTGCGGCTCCATCCCGAGCGGGCCTGTCGCGGCGCCCGGTCGAGCACTTGCTTCGCCTGCTGCGTGCAGGCGGCGGCAGCGTACCGGTTCGAGACGTTGAGAAGCTGGCCGACGGCGCTGGCTTTCGCCAGGTCGCTGTCGATCTTCGAGCGGGTGATCGGGTCGAGGTTCTCGGTGGCCGCAGGAACCGCAGGACCGGCCATGAGGGCGGTGCCGAGTGGAACCGAGATCACGCGTGTCACGTACGCATCCGATAATCAATCCCCTGCGCGCGTTCGGCGCGAGGGATATTGACACGCCACCCCTCTCTCGGAGAAAGGAGCACGTGACGTTCTGGCTGGGCGGCCGTTGACCTCATGGTCCGGAGGAGGTCGTGAACGGTGTCTTTGCCGCATCCCGAAGGATTTCGACGGCGAGGCGAGCCGCGACCACACGGTCGAAGGCATCCGCCTTGCTCGCCGCTGAGAGCACCGGCGCGAGGGCGCGTGACCGCGCCGGTAGTCCCCCACGATGGCACAGTGGGAGCGGCAGGGTCGCCGGGGCGTGGGCGCATCCAATCCCCGGCGGCCCTGCTCCAAGCGCGGTCGCCTGCCATCCCTTGTCGTGGGAGCTCCGAGACGCCGGGGGTCGGCGGTGACATTCGCCGATCACGCGGTCGGCGGTGCAGCGAGCGACGTTGGACGGAGGATAGCGGAGCTTGCGCTCCGCTATGTGCCCACCGCGGCCACGTAGCACCGCCCGTGCATGGTTCCGTGGCCGATCGTCAGAACTGCATCCGCCGGGCGTGTCGGTTTTCCGCAGATGGGGCAGGGCGGTCCATCGTGACGCGACCGGCGCGCGTGACGCGTCCGTTCCAGATCCTTCATCCGGTCGCGAAGCCGCTCGACCTCGGCGACGAGCACCGGAATCCACCGGCGCGCATCGGCCTCGTCGGAGTGCTGCTTGAGGCGCTCCAGGTCCGTGGCGCACAACGTGTCGTGCGTTGCGTCCATCACGTCCTCACCACCTCCTCCCGCCATCCTTCGGAGCAAGGCTGGTGCCAGGCGACCTTGACCACGAGCCGGGGCCGTCCTAGGCTCTGACGCCATCCTCCGACGAGCGATCCGTCTTCCCACGCCGGGCCCGTCGACGAACCGAGCCGCGCGCCGCGAGGGGCTCGCGCTGCTCGTCACGGTCATCCTCGCCTGGGGCCTCACGTGGCCGGTGAACAAGGTCATCCTCGAGAGCCTGCCGCCGCTGTGGATGGCCGCCGTCCGCTCCGCCGTCGCGACGGTGGCGCTGTTCGCCCTGGCGGCCGCGCGGCGACAGCTCGTCGTGCCCGGCCGGGGCGACCTGCCGGTGCTGCTCAGCATCACGTTGCTCCACATGGTGGGCTTCGTGGTGCTCTCGAACGTGGGGCTCCAGGTCGTCCCCACGGGGCGCTCGGTCGTGCTGGCCTACACGACGCCGCTGTGGGTGGCGCCTGGGGCGGCGCTGTTCCTCGGCGAGCCGCTGACGGGACGGCGGGTCGCCGGCGTCGCGATCGGGTTGCTCGGGCTGGTCGTGCTGTTCAACCCGCTCGCCTTCGACTGGACGGACCGCCGGACGGTGCTCGGGAACGTCGCCATCGTCGGCGCCGCGCTGCTGTGGGCCGCGAGCATCCTGCACATCCGGGCCCATCGATGGCGCGGGACGCCGTTCGAGCTGGTGCCTTGGGAGACCTTGCTCGCGACCGCCCTCCTGTTCCCGATCGCGGTCGCGAGCGGCTCACCGCCGGCGGTCGAGTGGACTGGCCGCCTCGTGCTGCTGATCCTCTACTCCAGCGTGGTGGGGACGGCGCTCGCGTACTGGGCGATCGCCACCGCGAGCCGCAACCTGCCGGCCGTCACCACGTCGCTCGGGTTGCTCGCGACACCCGTGGTCAGCATCGTGATCGCCACGGTCTGGCTGGGCGAGCCGGTGGGCGGCGCGCTGGTGGTGGCCGTGCTGCTCATCCTCGGCGGGGTGGCGATCGGCACGACGGGAAACGTCGACCGCGCGACGCCGCCCGCCGCGTGAGCGGCGGCCTCGCGCGGGCTCAGTCCTGCTTCTGAAGCCGGACCGTGCCCTGCCATCGCGGGCCGGCCATCGCGCCGCGAAGCTCGAGCGGGTCGGCGTCGAAGAGGCGCACCGTCAGGACAGACGGCTCCAGGCTCGAGGCGATGTCGATCCGCAGGGCGTCGTCGGCCAGGGTGCCGACGAAGGGTTGGAGCGGCTCCACCGGGGTGCCCCACCGGCCGCGGACCTCCCGGGCGGCGACGGTGTCCACGACCAGGGTCATCGGCGCCCGGAGGCCGGCCACGTCGAGATGCCCGCTCCACGTTCCACGCAGGCGCGCCGCCGTCTGCGGGGAGCCGGCCGGCATGGCCACGGGCGACGCGCTCGCGCACGCCTGCAGCAGGAGGGCGGCGAGGACCAGGGGGCCGGCGGCTCTCACGACAGCGGCAGGGGCACGCGCCGGCCGGTCGCACTGGACTGCAGCGCCGCCGCCACCACCTCCTGAACGTCCCGCCCGACATCGGGCGCGCATGGCCCGGTGATGTCGCGTCCGGCACGGAGGCAGGAGAGGAAGTAGGTGGGACCGTCGCGCTCCTCGGGTGGCAGCGGCGGGGGATCGAGCAGGCGACTGCCCTCGGCGGTCACGAGCTGCACGGACCCCACCGCGACGCTTTGACCCTCGCGGACCGCGCGCGGCTGATGGACCAGCAGCGTGCCACGGTCGCCGTAGAGGGTCATCGCCAGCGCAGGCTCGGCACCGACCTGCGTCCAGCTCGCCTCCAGCAGGCCCAGGGCCCGGGGATAGGAGAGGATCGCGACGGCGTTGTCCTCGCTGGCGAGCCCGGGCTTGCGCAGGCGGGTCGCCACCGCGGTCACCGCCGCCGGCTGCCCGAGAACGAGGCGGCAGAGCATCGCGCCGTAGCCGCAGTAGTCCACGAGCGCGCCGCCGCCGTTGCGCGCGGCGTCGTAGAGCCAGTCGCAGAACTGCGGCGAGCACCCGAACTCGCGGGGGCCGGCGTGACCCCCCCGGTGGCTCAGCTGCACGGGCTCGCCCACCGCGCCGGCGCACGCCAGGGCGACGCCGTGGCGGAGGGCCGGGCGCCAGGCCGTGGGCCAGTTCACCATCAGCGGCAGACGGGCGGCACGGGCCGCCGCGAGCAGGGCCTCGGCGCCGGCGAGGTCGGCCGCCATCGGCTTCTCGACCATCACCGGAAGCCCGCGAGCCAGGGCGTGGCGGGCCAGGGTGGCGGAGGTGCGGTTGTCGGCGAAGACGAGGGCCGCGTCGAGGTCCTGGCGGTCGAGGAGCGCGTCGTAACGCTCGTGCACGGCGAGGCCCCCGGAGAGGCGGTGGACCCGCTCGTGGAGGAGGGGGTCCGGCTCCGCGACCGCGACGAGCTCGCCGAGGTCCCCGGCCGCCAGGGCGGCCAGGTTGGGCCAGACGTGGTCGTGGCTCAATCCGAGGATGCCGACGCGCGGCCGGGCCATCAGGCGGAGAGCATGACATAGCTCGCCGGTTCCCTTGAACGCCGGTCGCCCGCCCGTATAGACTCGGCGCCGCCAGGGGCGGGATCCTGGCCCAGGGGGGACGCCATGAGATCGCTCTTGCGGCGGAGCACGGCGCTGCGCTCGGTGGCAAGCCCGTTGCGTGACGCCCGGCTCCACGACGAGGGCGGGGCGGAGGACGAGGCCTGCGTGATCTGCGGCGAGCGGATCGAGCCCGGCGACAGCGTCATCTTCACCGCGGACGGCGTCGCGCACGTCGAGTGCTACCTCGACGCGCGGCGGCCGAAGAGCGGGGAGGAAGGCTGCCCGGCGATCGCCTGAGACTCCGATGGACCGTGCGGCCTCGACCGACGTCCACGTGCTCCTGGTGGGCCCGCAGCCGACCAGCCGGGAGATCCTCGCCAGCACTCTCCGGTACGGCGGCGCGCACATCCTCGAAGCGACCTCGGCGGCCCAGGCCGTGGAACTCGTGGGCATCCTGCGGCCCGACGTCATCGTGACCGACGTGCAGATGCCGGGTCAGGACGGATTCTGGCTGCTCGCACGGATCCGCGAGCGGCTGAACGAGCTGCGAGGCGTCCCGATCATGGCGCTGGCGGAGCAGGGTGGGCCGCACGTCCGACAGCGCGTCATGCAGGCCGGCTTCCAGGCGTTTCTCATCAAGCCGATCGATCCGCACGTGCTGTGCGAGCTCGTCACCGAGCTGGCCCGGGGCTGGCGCAGCGCCGACCGCGGGCGGGCCTGACACCCGGAGGACAGGATGAAGGCGATGAAGGACTCCAGCGGGCTGTACGAGGTCGAGCGGCGTGCCCGGCACGCCGAGCGGCCGGGCTTCCGCATCAGCGAGCTGCAGATCGGTCCGACGCAGCGCGTGCCCTGGCATTCTCACACCAGCGTGCAGGACACCTTCTATGTCCTGGAGGGTCGCCTGCGGCTCTTCCTCCGCGACCCGAAGGAGGAGATCGACCTCGAGCCGGGCGGGACGTACACGGTGCGACCGGGACGCCCGCACCTCGTGACCAACGCCGGCGAGACGTCCGCCACCTTCCTCGTCCTGCAGGGCATCGGCGAGTACGACTACGTCCCGCTGGCCTGACCGCGGGCCGGCCGGTCCCGCCGGCCGGCCCGCGGCCCCTCGGGTCAGCCGCGCCCGATGTAGGGCATCTTGGTCGCCATGACGGTGAGGAACTGGACGTTGGCGTCCAGCGGGAGGCTGGCCATGTAGAGCACGGCGCGGGCCACGTGCTGGACGTCCATCGTCGGCTCCACCGCGACCGACCCGTCCGCCTGCAGCACGCCCTTCGTCATCCGCGCCGTCAGATCCGTCAGGGCGTTGCCGATGTCGATCTGGCCGCACGCGATGTCGTACTTGCGCCCGTCCAGCGCCGCCGCCTTCGTCAGGCCGGTGATGCCGTGCTTGGTGGCCGTGTAGGGGGCGGAGTTCGGGCGCGGGGCGTGCGCGGAGATGGAGCCGTTGTTGATGATGCGCCCGCCGCGTGGTTCCTGGCTCTTCATGATCCGGAACGCCTCCTGGGTGCACAGGAACGTGCCCGTCAGGTTCGCGTCCACGACGGCCTTCCACTGCTCGTACGTCAAATCCTCCAGGGGCACCGCCGGCGTCCCGCTCCCCGCGTTGTTGAAGAGCAGGTCCAGGCGCCCGAAGGCGTCCCGAACGGCGTCGAACAGCGCCCGGACGGATGCCGGCGCTCCCACGTCGGTCGGCACGACCAGGGTCCGCCCGCCGGAGGCGGCGCCCTCCTGGGCCACGGCCTCCAGCCGCTCCTTGCGGCGCCCGGCCAGCGCCACCGCCCAGCCGTCGCCGAGCAGCGCGAGGGCGGCGGCCTTGCCGATGCCGCTGCCCGCTCCCGTCACGATCGCCACACGCTCCGTCGACGTCATGCCCGGATCTCCCCTCTGGCCCCGGCGCGCCCGGGGCCGGCTAGCGGCCCGCGCCGCCCTGCTCGGCCCGCATCTCGGCGAACACGCGGGAGGCGACGAGGAGCGCGTCCCGTGCGGCCGGGGCGCCGACGTAGCCCAGCAAGTGGATCAGCGCCTCGGTCAGCTCCTCCTCGGTCCAGCCGTGCCGCAGCGCCATGCGGAGGTGGATCGCCAGCTCCGGCTCGCGCGCCGTGGCCGCGTCGGAGATGACGCACACGAACGTGCGCATCTTGAGGTCGAGCCCCGGGCGTGTCCAGATCGTGCCGAACACCGCCTCCGTCGCCACGTCGATGAACTTCTGCATGATGGGGTCCGCGTAGGTGCTCCAGCTCGTGCGGTTCACCCACTCGTCGCCCAGCAGCCGCCGCCGCAGCTCCGCGCCCTTGCGATACGCCTCGCTCTCTGCCATCGTCTCCTCCGCGGGCCTGCCCTGTGCCCCGCCGGGCCCGCTGCGCATGCTACCCCAGGCGGCGGCGCCGGGGCGCCGGCCGTTTTGGCCGCCCGGGCGGTGGCGGATCGGGGTACGATGACGGCCACAATCCCAGACGACACCAGGGAGCATTCGATGCGCACCTACTACGACATCCAGCTGGACGACCGGACCGTCACCAAGCGCGAGCTCGAGGGCGAGGCGATCGTGAAGGCGGGCCGCTACCTGATCGCTCGCGCGCTGCTCGACATGGGCGCTGCCACCGTGGACCCGCTCTCGCCGGAGAACCCGCTCATCTTCTCGGCGGGGCCGTTCGCCGGCACGAGCTTCTCCAACGCGAACCGGACGAGCGTGGGCTGCCGGAGCCCCCTCACGGGCGGCATCAAGGAGGCGAACGGCGGCGGCACCTTCGCGTATGGCCTGGGGCAGCTCAAGGTGGCCGGCTTCACCCTGCTCGGCGCCTCGCCCGACTGGGTGGTGCTCCACTTCCGGAAGGACGGCACGATCGGCTTCGACGAGGCCGCCCCGTACCTCGGGCAGGGGAACTTCGAGGCGACCAGGCGGCTGGTCGAGCGCTACGGCAAGAAGATCGCGTTCGCCCTGTGCGGCCCGGTCGGCGAGTACCAGGGCCTGCTCGCCGGCATCGCCTTCACCGACAAGGACGGGCGCCCGTCGCGCCTGTCCGCGCGGGGCGGCGTCGGGGCCGTCATGGGCAGCAAGAAGGTCAAGGCCGTCGTCGTGGACCTGGACCGGATCCCGCCGCTCCACGATCGGCAGAAGACGAACGCCGCCATCAAGGACTACGCGAAGATGCTGCAGGCCGACGGCGTCGTCCAGAACTTCTACGCCAAGCTCGGGACGATGGGGATGGCCGACGTCCAGAACTACATGGGCGGCCTGCCCGTGCGCAACTTCAGCGCGGGGCAGCTGGTCGACGTGTCCGGCGGCGAGAAGTTCAAGCTGGGCGCCGACCACATCGGTCCCCTGAACACCGGGCGGGGCGGGGAGCAGACGCACGCCTGCATGCCGGGCTGCGTGATCCAGTGCAGCAACGTCTACCACGACGCGGCGGGCAAGGAGGTCGTCTCCCCGGTGGAGTACGAGACGCTCGGCCTCCTGGGGTCCAACTGCGGCCTGACGGATCCGGACGACCTGGCCCAGCTCAACTTCATCGCCAACGACCTCGGGGTGGACACGATCGAGACGGGCGCGACGATCGGCGTGCTGATGGAGGCCGGCCTCGGCGCCTTCGGCGACGTGAAGTTCATGACCGACGTGCTGGCGGAGATCCGCCGGGGGACGGAGCAGGGGCGGCTCTGGGCGCAGGGAACGGCGCGGGTGGGCGCGCACTACAACGTCCAGCGGGTGCCCGTGATCAAGAAACAGGCGATCAGCGCCTACGATCCGCGCGTCGTGGAGGCCACGGGCATCTCGATGATGGCGACCGCGCAGGGCGCGGACCACACGGCCGGCAATCTGCCGCGCCTGAAGACCCGCGAGATGGACCTCGAGGCGCTGGTCGAGCAGAGCCTCGCCCAGCAGGTCAAGGTGGCGGCCACGGACTCGCTCGGTCTCTGCGTCTTCGGCCAGAGCGTGACGAACGCGAACACCGAGTTCCTGGCGGCCGCGATCAACGCCGCGCACGGCACGAGCCTGACGAAGGACTTCTTCGAGGCGCTCGGGCGGGAGACCCTCCGCCTCGAGTACGAGTTCAACCGCCGCGCCGGCTTCACCGAGCGCGACGACGAGCTGCCCGCGTTCTTCTACTCGGAGCCCGTGGCGCCCACGAACCACATCGCGCGGTTCCACGGCCGCGACGTGCACGGCATGTACGAGCGCCTCCCGGCCTGAGGCGGGCGGGCCGACGCGGCCGGCCTACCGGCCGCGCGCCTCGGCCTGGGTGGTCTCGACGGTCAGGCGGTTGTCGACGCGGTTGGAGCCCGCGGTCCAGCGCACCGCCTCGTCGATCCGGTCCCACGTCGCCTGGTCGGGGACGGTTCCGGTCAGCACCACCATGTCGTTGTAGGTCTCCACGCCGATGGTCCGGACGCTGCGCCATCCCTGCATCGCGGCGATCTGGTCCTTCACGGCCACGGTCATCGTGACGTCGTTGACGAACTGGCCCACGGAGCGGCCGGTGACGGCCGAGCAGCCGGAGAGCAGGACGCTGACGACGACGACCGGGCCGAGCGCTCTGAGACGCATCATCGGGGCCTCCCGTGGGCAGCGGTCGCGACCTGCCCGAGCCCTGCTGCAAGGACGGCGCCTCGCCCGGCCGGCCCCGCCTGGCACGCCGTTGGTGAGCAGGGGCGGCGCGCCGGTGGTCAACGGCCTGCCCGATCTGGCCGGAGCCGTGCAAGGTGGGCCGGCCGCCGGCGATCTCGTTGCGCGTGTCGTAAAGTACGGCCGGCCGTGACGCTCTTCCGTCCGATCATTTCCCGGCGCGCCCGCCTCCTCGCCCTCGGTGCTCGGGCGCTCGTCGCCGCGGAGGCCGGCTCGCCCGTGCTTGCTCCCGCCCATCGCCAGTGCGATCCCGTCGTGTGCGGGTACCTGGTCAGCGTCATGGACTGCAGCGGGTGTCACACGCCGGGGCTCTGACCGGCAAGCCGGACCAGGCCCGCCTGCTCGCCAGCTCGTCGATCCGGTTCGGTCTGCCGGGGTCGGCGTCGTGTACTCCGCGAACCTGACGCCGGGACCCCGAGACCGGCCTGGCCCAGCGGGACCGAGGTGCAGATCGCCCGGGCGATCGGTACGGGGGCCGTCCCGATGGCCGCGCGCTCGCGCCGGTGATGCCGTGGTCCCGTGCAGCGCGCTCACCGACGCCGACGCGGCCGCGATCGTCGCCTTCCTGCGCTCGCTACCGCCGGTCCGGAACGCGACGCCGCCCCCCGTGGCCGAGGGACAGCCCGCCCCGGTGCCGTACCTGGGCGTCGTCCGCCCCCACTGA
>JAICGY010000153.1 GCA_025922915.1 Candidatus Methylomirabilota bacterium
CCGCCTCCGCATCGACGCCACATTGTATCATCCGGGTCGTGGCGTCCCCGGGCCACGTCACGCGCGACGCGCAGGGGCGGCGCGTGGGCGAGCGCGACCGCCACGGCGGGCTGCTCGCGACGCTCGCCTGGGCCGGCGACGGGGCCCTCGCCGAGGCGCGGGTCCGCCTGCCGGACGACGCCTGGCTGCGGCTCGAGCCGCGCGCCGCCCGCGACCCCCGCTGGGGCCTCTCCGACCGCCTCTGGCTCGAGGACACTCCCCTCACCCACTTCGCGGCGCTCGACTGGGCCCGGCTCGACCGGATCCCGGCGCTGGCGGAGCCGGCGCGCCTGCCTCCGGGGGGCGGCACCGCCGTGCTGAACCTGATCGCGCAGCTCGCCAGGGATCAGGGGGCCGACCGGCTGGCCTACGACGGCCCGTACCCGACCGAGCAGCTCTTCCTCGCCCTGCTCGAGTCGTTCCGCTACACGCCCGAGGCCGCGGACGCCCTGGCGGCATTCATGGCCGGAGGGCTGGCCTGGCACCCCGAACCGCACGTGCGGATCTTCGCGGGCGCGGCCTTCGTCCAGGCGCGTGACCGTGTCGAGAAGGTCGTCGTGCGGGGGCGGGCGTACTACCGGCCGGAGTGGCAGGGCATTCGCCGCGTGGCGGCGCGGCGGGTGCGCGACGTCGGCGGCGAGGTCCGCGCCTCGCTGTGGGCGCTCGAGACGCCGATCGAGGACCATGTGATCCTCACCCCAGGCGGCGAGGTCGTCGCCCTCCTCGATCCGGTCCCGGATCCGGACGCGGCGCCCGTCCCGCTGGCGCCCGCCCTGGTCGAGGGTCTGGTGGCCGCGATCGTGGCGGCCAGCGCCCCTCCGCTGGGACCCGCCATCCGGGAGACGGCGGCCGAACGCCCCCTGGTCTGGGGACCCACGTGCGGCGACCTCGTGACCGTCGACGCCGCCGGGGTGACGCTCACCCCCCGCCTCCTGCGGGCGCTCGCAGGACGCCTTGCCGGGACGTCGGCGGGCACGGAGGCGGCGGGGGTGGGGCTGGCCGCCCTCGTCGAGCTCGCCGGGCTGGTGGGCGACATCCTCCGCCCTCGGGCCCAGGCGCGGCTGGCCGGAGCCCCGGCCGACGTCCAGGCGGCCGCCTTGCGCCGCGAGAGGCCGGCCACCACGGCCGCGGACGCGCGCGCCATCGCGGCCGCCGTCCGGGCCCTGCGAGAGGCGGCTCAGCCGCTGGCGTGAACGACGAGCCAGACGTTGAAGGCGATGAACCCGGCGACCGAGACCGTGGAAAGCGTCACGTAGGTCGCGAACAGCGCCTCCCGCCGCCCGAAACGGCGGGAGAACCGGCCGCGCAGCACGCCGCCCGCCCAGGCCAGGGCCTCCTGCTTGAGGGTCGGCACGCCCAGCACGTCGACGAGGACGTGGTATCCGTCCATCTCGATGAACCAGAACGGGTAGAGCGCGATCACGAACGCCTGCCACTGGATCAGCCCGGAGGCGGCGGCGAACGCCTGGAGGAAGCCGCCGGGCGCCGCCCACACGGCGAGGAGGAACCACAGCGAGCCGAGGACCAGGTGGACGAGCGCCCCGGACACCGCGGTGACGATCCGCGCGCGGCGGGTCGCCATGAAGATGTCGGTGACGTCGACGTAGAACGTCGGCACGAAGCCGTGCAGGAACGTGAAGCCGAACTCCCGGACCCGGCGGCGGTAGTGGACGAGGGCCAGGCCGTGCACGACCTGGTGGGCCGCGACGGTGACCAGGAAGAGCAGCTTGACGCTCAGGATCCCGGCGGTGGCGTGGCCGCCGAACCCCGACACGACGACGTCGGCCGCCGCCCATAGCTGCACGCCGGCCCAGAGGCCGGCCCCCGCCAGCACGAGGCAGGCGACGACGGCGCCGCGGGTGAACAGGGCGAAGCCGCCGGCCCGGTAGAGGAGGCCGAACAGATCCTGCACGTTGCGGCTCGAGATATTGACGCGCTCCAGGGCCGTGAGCCCGTTCTCCAGCATCTTGACGACGGGCTTCCGGCGATTGCGGGCCAGCGCCTGGCGCAGCCGCGAGGTGGGCGTCAGGGTGAGCAGCTGGGCCCGCTGCAGCTTGCGCATGAGCGCCGGGATGACGTCGAAGTCGAAGGCGCCGTAGCGCAGGACGTAGGCGGTGGCGATGTCCTGGAGCGAGGTCTGCCCGTCCATCTGCTCCCACAGGAACTTCTCGGGCTCGGTCAGGAGCACGAAGCGATCGGTCGCCGTGTTCTTGAGGATGAACGTGCGCTCGCCGCCGACCCGGGAGGCCTGCTCGGCGAGCTCGAACGACTCCGGCGGCACCCGCCGGGGCCGCGACCGGATGAAGGCGCTCGCGCTCGCGAACTGCCGCACGTCGAAGCCGTCCTCGTCCGTGTGGCGGACGAGCAGCTCCAGCCGGGCGCGGCGGGGCGTCGTCGCCGGGGGCTCACTCACCGGCTGTCCACGTCGAGGCCCGTGGCCTCGAGCCCCCACCGGGTGACCTCCGCGACGAGGTCGCCCGAGGCGCGCAGCCGCTCGATGAACACCTGCACGAGCGCCTGGAAGAAGGCGGCCGCCGCCCGGGGGCTGTTCTCGGTGAGACGCCGCAGGGCCTCGCGGTCCAGGACGAGGAGAGTCACGTCCGTCTCCGCCTGCACCGTCGCGGAGCGCGGCAGCTGCCCGAAGAGGCTCATCTCGCCGAAGAAGTCGCCGGGACCGACGCGGGCCAGCACCTGCTCGACGCGCCCCGTCACGGGCTTGGAGATGACGATCGTGCCGCGCTGCACCAGGAACATCTCCTCGCCGGCATCGCCCTCGCGGAAGAGCACCTGCCCCCGCCGGAGCGTACGCTCGTCGAGGTTGCCGGCGAGCACGGCCAGCTCCGCGGTCCCCACGTCCTTGAAGAGCCGGACGTCTCGCAGGAAGGCGAGCGTCTCGGCCGGGCTCCGCACGGTGAACCGCGGCGCTAGGTCGCGACGCGGCGGATCAGGGCGGTCCGGAACGCCTCGGCGGGCCGGGCGCCGGGGGCGGCGGCCAGGCGGCTCAGCGCGGTCAGGACGGTGCGTCGCTCGTCGTCGTCGAGCTCGAACTCCGCGAGCACGGCCTCGGGGGCGCGCTGCAAGCTCGCGAGGAAGTCCGGATCGATCATCGCCCGGCCCACGAGCTCGGGAAGGCGCTGAGACATGGTGTGCTGGATGATACCAGAGCGCCCGGACGCGAGGAAGGGCCGGACGGCCTCGCCCCGCATTCTCACTCGCGCCCGTCGGGCGCCTGGAAACAGTCCAGCCAGGCCTGCTCCGGACTCTTGACGCCGAAGAAGTTGCTGCCCCGGCCGCCGCCGTACCCGGCGCGGTCGACGGCGCTCGCGGCCGCCTCGTACGCCCGGGCGATCTCGGGCGTCACGCCGGTGCGGCAGATGTCGACGAGCGTCTCGTAGTACCGCTGCAGCTCCCGCTCGAAGGCCGCCGCCGGGGCGGCGGTGGCCAGCGCCAGCAGCAGCCCCGCCAGGGCCCCGCCTGCGGTTCGCATGATGTCTCCTTCTCGCCACGATCGCCCGGACGCGGCATTCGTGCAACGTCGAATCCCACGGCGGGGTTCCGGCGTTCTTAACGGCAAGATGAACACGCGTGGGATCGCTGCCGTGGTGCTGTCGTTCCTGCTGGGCCTGGGCTCCCCCGCCCTCGCCCAGAACTATGCCCCCGAGAGCCTCGACCGCTACTTCCGGGTCGAGTGGCAGTCGCTCCGGTCCGGGGGCGGGGCCCTCGTCGAGGGCTACGTGTACAACCTTCATGGCTACACGGCCGACCGGATGATGCTGCGGGTCGACCACCTCGACGGCGCCGGCCAGGTGACCGGGCGCACCCGCGCCTGGATCCCGGGACAGGTGCCCCAGGGCAACCGGGCCTGGTTCTCGATCCGGGTGCCTCCGGCGCCGGGCTACCGGGTGCACGTCGAGTCGTTCGACTGGATCGGCCGCGGGGGGGCTTGACGGGAGGTGGGGCGGCGATGCGGCCGGGTCAGGCGCCGGGCCGCGGCCGCCCGTGCTCGGCGCACTCGCGGCAGACGGTCCACGCCCAGCCGCCGAAGACACTCTCGTACACCGCCGAGACGTGGACCCCGGAGTAGTGCGGGTTGCGGGCCATGATGTCGCGCTGGCGACGGGCCGTGTCGGCCGAGCGAAAGGAGTAGAACTGCATGGCCCGGGCGTGGGTGCAGTAGAGCTTGATCGCCAGCCCGGAGAGGGCCTCTCCCCGCTCGCCGGCCGTCGGCGGCTCGCCCTCGGTGGGCCGCAGCATGTTCTCCTCGCTCCTCTCCATGGCGATTCCCTTGCGCCGGTGTGACGTCCGTCGCCGGACGGGGGCGCCGTCCGTCACACGAACGTGGCGGTGCCGTCGACCTCGCGCACGTCCGCCGCCACGCGCGGCGCCAGCCACACCTTCCCGGGGTCCGCGCGCAGCGTGTCGCGCTGTTGCCACCAGGCGCTGAGGTCCCCGTCGCCGGCAGGCGCGTGATGGCCGTTGCGCCGCAGGGCGCTCGCGAGCAGCGGCACCGCCGCCACAACCGCCAGGGCCGAGAGAACGATGCCGATCCGCATCTTCACCGTGGTCTCCTCCGTGCGCAGGGGCAACAGGCGTGCCAGCCGACGGCAGCGCTCATCGCCCCCCGCCCACCGGCTCGAGAGCGTGCCGCTCCCGGCCGGTCTCGCCTGCCCCGCCGGGCAGCCCTCGCTCCTCGCGGGTCAGCAGAGCGTCGAGGGACTCCGCGGGGAGCGACGCCGCGAAGTAGTGCCCCTGGGCGGCATCGATGCCGAGCGCCCGGAGGGCCTGGACCTGCTCGGCCGTCTCGACGCCCTCGGCCGTGACCGTGAGATTGACGGCCTTGGCGAGGGCCACGATGGCCTCGAGGATGCGCAGCTGGCTCTTGTCCCGCTCCAGGTTGGCCACGAAGACCCGGTCGATCTTCAGGCTGTTGAACGAGAGCCGGCTCAGGTAGCCGAGCGAGGAGTAGCCGGTGCCGAAGTCGTCGATCGCGAACTCCACGCCCAGCTCCCGCAGGGCGACGAGCGTGGAGGCGGTGGAGTCCAGGTCCGCGAGGACCAGGGACTCGGTGATCTCCAGGCGCAGCGACGAGGCGGCCAGCCCGCTGACGGCGAGCGCCTCCCGCACGTCCTGCACGATCGTCGGCTCCCGCAGCTGCCGGGCCGAGAGGTTGACGGCCACGCGGACGGGCGGGTGGGCCGGGTGCTCGTCCTGCCAGGCCCGGGCGTGCCGGCACGCCTCCACGAGCACCCACTTGCCGAGCGCGACGATGAGGCCGGTCTCCTCCGCGATCTCGATGAAGTCCGTCGGCCGCAGGAGGCCTCGCCGCGGGTGCACCCACCGCACAAGCGCCTCCGCCTCCAGGATGCGTCCGTCGTCGAGGCTGACGATCGGCTGGTACTCCAGCAGGAACTCCTCGCGGACCAGGGCGCCCCGCAGGTCGATCTCCAGGCCCAGGCGGTCCACCGCCTGGTTCGTCTTGGTGCTGAACACCTCGCACCGCGCCTTGCCGTTGCCCTTGGCCTGGTACATCGCCATGTCGGCGTGACGGAGGATGTCGTCGGCGCTCTGGCCCGGCTTGGGCCCGAACGCGATGCCCACGCTCGCGGTGACGAAGACCTCGCGCTCCCCCAGCGTGAAGGCGCGCTGCATGGCCTCGGTGATCCGCTCCGCCACCGACATCGCGGAGGCGCGGTCGGTGACGGACTCGAGCAGCACCGCGAACTCGTCGCCGCCGAGGCGAGCCACGGTGTCCTCCGGGCGCACGCAGGCCCGGATCCGCCGGCTCACCTCGATCAGGAGCTGGTCGCCCACGTGGTGGCCGAGGCTGTCGTTGATGACCTTGAAGCGGTCGAGGTCGACGAAGAGCACCGCTCCCTGCTGGCGGCGGCGCTGCAGCTTCGCGAAGGCGTGCGTCAGCCGCTCCATGAAGAGGACGCGGTTGGCGAGGCCGGTCAGCGGATCGTGGAAGGCCTGGTGCGCGAGCTGCGCCTCCAGCGCCTTGCGCTCGGTGATGTTGCGCCCGGACAGCGTGAGGCCGATGCTCTGGCCCTGCTCGTCGTCCATGACGGCGCCCGTCCAGTCGAACTCCTGGCGGGAGCCGTCGAGGGTGACGAGCGCCGCCTCCATCTTGACGCTGCCCTTGCGGAGCCCTTCGCGGAAGGAGGCGTCGACGCCGGCGCGGTCGCCGAAGAGCTCGGCGAAGCGCATGCCCTTCAGCTCGGAGGCGGTCTTGCCGGTCACGTTCTCGAGATTGCGGTTCCAGAGGTCGAGCTTGCCCTCGCGGTCGACGATCGCGATGACGTCGGGGATCGTCTCCATGACGCCCTCGAGCTCCTGGAGCGCCTTCCGCAGCGCGCGCGCCTCGATCTCGGCGCGCTCCTTCACGCGTCGTAGATTCGTCGTCATTCGGTTGAACGCGGAGAGCAGCAGGCCGAAGTCGTGCTTCCACCCGATCTCGAGCCGGTACCCGAGGTTGCCGGCCGCCACCTCGGAGATGCCCTGGTGGAACGCGTTGATCGCGCGCCGCAGCCGGTAGGCGACGAGCACGGCGACGGCGATCCCGATCAGCGTGATGCCCGCCACCGCGATCAGCGTCCACACCTGGAGCCAGCCGAGGATCTGGTCGGCCACCTGGCGCATCGCCTCGGCGTGGGCCTTCTCGAGCGCCGCCAGCCGGTCGCTGAGACGGAAGGCGGTCCGGCTGAGGCGCTGGATCTCGACCGGGACCGGCGTGTCGGCCAGCAGCTCGCGGCGCAGCTGGCGGCCCAGGTCCTCCAGCGCGTCGCGGTGGCCGTCGGCCTCCTCGAGGAGCCCGCGCGACTGCACGTACTGCGCGCGCGCCGCCTCGTCGAAGCCCACGAGCAGGGTCGCGGCCATCTCGAAGTCACGCACGAGGATGCCGCGGGCGGCCGGCCCGGCGTCCGGGGACGCGGTGGCGGCGCGCGGCGTCCTCGCGACGTCGAGGGACTCGCGGTACCTCCGGTAGTCGATCTCCTCGCGCTGCACGGAGTACCGCGCGAGCGAGGCGGCCGCCTCGCGCGTGGCGTGCAGCCGCGAGTGGGTGGGCGAGGCGTGCACGCCGTAGACGAGCGTGGCGCTGAGGTCCGTCAGCAGGAACACGAGCGTCGCCAGCACGAGGAAGGGCCCGACGATGGCGAGGACCTTCGTCGCGATCGACAGCTCCCTGAGAGGTCGCATGACGTGTCCTGGGGCCCACGGCACCCTCGCTCGCCGGCCTGGCGCCTGCCCGGATCGGCATGCTGCGTACGCCGGCCGGCCCAGAGTGACAGCAAGAACAGCGCCGCACTTCACCAACCTCCAAGTGCCCGTGGCGTCGTCGGTTTTTCGGGTGGTCGGGACGGGCATCGCGAACGGCTGGGTGAAGGGTGACCAGCCGCAGCCAGCAGCGCTGGCTACGGATCATCCGTCCGGGCGCTTCCAGGGAGCCGGCGCCGGCCGCCGCCGAGCACGAACTCCGCGCCGGACGGCTCATCACGAGATCTGGCGCGTCCGTTGCTCCGTGGCCAGCACGAGCACACCGGCGATCCGGCCGGGACGGTGGACAGTCGAACGAGCACGAAGTGCGGAAGGAGTCGTGGAGCCATGAGGAGCCGCGTCGCGCTGGTCGCCCTGGTCGCCCTCTTCACGTCGAGCGCGCAGGCCTACGCCGCCGGTGAAGGAGTGACCCTCACCGCCGCCGAGACCAAGCCGCGGGTCATGGCGACGTCGAATCCGGCCAGCGGCGAGAAGGAGCTGCTGATCGAGGGGCACGCCTCGCTGGTGCCGTCCACCATCTACGTCGTGTGCCAGGGCCAGCGCCGCAGCGTGAACGTGACCCAGCTCAACGGCTTCTCGACCTTCGTGTCCGCCTCCTACAGCGTTCCGGCCGAGGCCGTGGACGCCGTGGTGTCCTACGACGACTGCCTGCTCCTGGTCGGCCAGGTGCGCCTGGCGCTGCCGCGCGAGCGGCTGGCCAGCGTGTGGGCGCCGCCGGCCACGCGCAGCGCCAGCGTGCAGGGCGAGGTCATCGGCGTCCTCGACGGCGAGACGATCCGGGTCCGGCTCGGGCAGCGGACGGAGGACATCGCCTACCTCGGCATCAGCGCCCCGGTCTGGAAATCGGCGAAGGCGTGGCACGACGCGACCGACATGAACCGCTACCTCGTGCTCGGCAAGACGGTGCGCCTGTCGAGCATGCAGGCGCGCGATCACCACGGCCGGCTGCCGGCCCTCGTCTACGTCGACACGACGCTGATGAACGCCGAGATGGTGCGGCGCGGCTACGCGGTCACGGCGGGGAGCGGGCTCGACGGCGAGCGGCGCAAGCTGTTCCTCGAGCTCCAGGCGCGCGCCAAGGCGCAGGGCGCCGGCAGCTGGGCCGACGCGCGGCTCGACGCCGTGCCGGTGGCGGCGCAGGTGGAGGCGGCCCCGTCCCCGTCAGGCGGCTCCCTGAGCCTGTCGCTGCCGAGCGTGCGCGAGCGCGCCATCATGGATGCCCTGGATCGCCTGGACCAGATCCGCCGGTGACGACGAGCGCGCCGGCCGTGCAGCATCGGGACACACCATCAACCAAGTCGAGCGGGAAGATCATGACCGAGATCTGTCGCGGATGTGGGAGCGAGGTCGTCACGAACGCCGCCTGGGTGGTCAAGCAGCCGAACGGCGAGCACCTGCACCTCGAGTGCTGGGTGAAGGTGCAGGCCGCGCGCGAAACCGAGGAGAGCGCCGCGGTGCGCGAGTTCGTGGTCCAGGCGGCGTCGCCGTTCCTGCGGGCGCGCTCCGCCGCGGTCTGAGCCCCCGCGCCCGGCCCCGCGTACCGCCGGCGGCGGCGACGATGCGGTCCCGGCAAGCCCTGACCGGGAGAGCGGCGTCGTGGGGGTCGCGCCGGCGGCACGCCGCCGTGCTGGAAGCTCGGGCCCCTCTAGCTAGGAGAGTCGGCGTGACGAGCCCCGCCCCGGCCTGGCCGGGGCGGGTGCGAGCGTCGAAGGGGTTGGGGGGCGCCCGGAGCCCCCCATGACTAACGAGCGTCGCGGATCGCCGTGCGCGCCTGCTGCTCGACGTCCGGTGGGATGCTCGTCATCCCATGGTCCTTCTTCGCATGCTGCGCCGCCCTCTCGAGGACCTC
>JAICGY010000154.1 GCA_025922915.1 Candidatus Methylomirabilota bacterium
GGCAGGACCTGGGCGGCATCGCGCCGCTCGATGTCCTCGAACAGCCGCGCCACGTGGCGCACGTGGCCCAGCTCGTACTCCAGGAACCGCTCCCAGATCGCGCGGATCCGGGGGTTGCCCTCCGACTCGACGCAGCTCCAGTAATTGTAGACCTCGCCCGCCTCGTGCAGCAGCCACTTCTCGAGCCAGGTCTCGTCAGGGTCGATGATCGACTCGTACTGCGTGACGTGCTGCTCTTCGATCGAGGCGATCTCGGCGTAGAGCTGGCGCGCGATCGGGTCGGCCCACTGCGGGCCCACCGTCATGTAGTAGTCGTGCGTCTGGTGCTCGCCGGCCATGATGGTGAGGGCGTGCAGCTTGGTGATCGGCGTGGCCTGCCGGCGGTCGTACGGCTTGCGGAGATCGTCGAGTGGATACCGGTGCTCGAGCGCCGTGGGGCGGCCCGGCACGATGTCCGAGTAGCTCTGGACGAGCGTGGTCGCGTCCTTGCCCTGCAGGCGGTCCATGAGCGCGGAGTACCGGTAGAGATGGTCGAAGTCCTCGAGGAGGCCGAAGCGGTACACCTGGGCGAGGTACGGATCCGGCTCGCGCTCGGCCACGCTGGCCGTCACCTCGATCGCCACCTGCTCGAAGCCGATCGTCGTCTCCAGCGGGTCCTGGTCGCCCGGGTTGAGCCAGTTCACCAGGGTCTGCTGGTGCTGCTCGACCCGCCGCACGAGCGCGAGATCGCGCTGGAGGGGACCGTTCATGCGGGCGCAGGCGTGAGAGAACCGGAGGGCCTCGGACTCGATGCCGTTCATCAGGATGACCCGCACACGGGTGAAGGCGTCGTCCATGAGCTTGCTGTACGGGGCCTGGACCAGGTCCCGCCACGTGAACCGCTGCTGCTCCAGCGGCACACCGGTATCACGGAGGAGATTGATCGCCACGGTCTGCTCCTTTTCTCCGATACGCGACGTCGCGCACCGGGCGGGCTCGAGGTGATCGAAACGGGATGAGCGACGCCGCATCGGGCAGCAACCCCGATGCCATCGCCGGCGTTCCGGCCACTGGAGGATCTGATGCAGGAGGATGCCGTCGACGAACCCGCCGAGGCCGATGCCGAGCAGGACGCCAGGCGACAGCGGGAGGACGTGCCTCCCGTGCGAGCAACGGGGAGGCCAGCGAACGCGCGGCCGTCAGGCGCCCGATCGGGGCGGCGCGCCCAGGCCGGCATAGAGCGCGCGCTGGACGGCGACGTAGCCGCGCGCCACGACCCGCAGGTGCGGGCGCAGCCACCGGTGGGCGGCCGGCAGCCGGTGGAACGGGATGCTCGGATAGAGATGGTGCTCGGCGTGGTACGGCAGGTTCCACATCAGGAAGCGCACCGGCCACACGGAGATGGTCGTGCGCGTGTTCGTGAGCCCGTCGTCGTCCTCGCTGCATCCGGTGTGCTCGCTCAGGAGGTACAGCCGCAGGAACGGTAGACCGAGCGCGAGCGGCAGCAGCCAGGACCACAGCAGGCCGTCGTGGCGGAGGGCGATCGAGGCCAGCGCGAGCGCGGTCAGGACGGCCAGCATCGCGCGCGCCGACCGGACGACGGCCGGCCGCGCCAGCGGATGGACGAAGTCGAGACCGTCGAAGCGACCGCGCGCCAGGCTCACGAGATTCGTGACACGCGCCCGCCAGTACGGGAGGCCGGTCGCGCGCCACCAGTATTCCGCGCGGGAGCGCGGCGGCGGGGCGGTCACCAGCTCGGGGTCGCGCGCCGGGTCCTGCGCGTAGCGGTGGTGCGCGAAGTGGAACTGCCGGTAGTAGGTGGCGTTGAAGAGGATCCCCAGCCCGGCGAGCCAGGCGACGACCTCGTTCAGCCGCCGGGTCCGGAACGCCGAGTAGTGCACGCACTCGTGCATGACGGCGAAGAGGGAGACCAGGACCAGGCCGTGCAGCAGCAGCGCCGCCGGCAGCCACCAGTGGCCGCGGCTTCGCTGGACGAGCATGCCGCCGGCCACGAGCAGCACGAGGTGGGCGCCGGTCCGCCACGCGCCCTGCCAGTCCGATTTCGCGTAGAGGGCGCGGAGGGCGTCGGCGGGAATCAGCCGCATCTGCTCCGTGCGCCGTCCGGGCTGGCGCCACGTCGTGTCGGCTCGCTGTGATGCCATCGCGGTGACCTACCGGCGAGGCGGGACCGGCGCCGCCAGGAGGGTTCTGAGCGCGTAGGGCAGGATGCCGCCGTGGCGGAGGTACTCGCGCTCCCGGGCCGTGTCGACCCGCACCCGCACGCCGAAGCGCCGGGAGGGTCCGGCGTCGGGCACCGCGGTGACGGTGGCCTCCCGCGCCTCGCCGCCGGCCAGGCCGGTGATCGCGAACGTCTCGCGTCCGGTGAGCCCGAGCGCGGCCGCCGAGGCGCCGTCGGTGAACTGCAGCGGCAGGATCCCCATGCCGACGAGATTCGAGCGGTGGATCCGCTCGTAGCTCTCGGCGATCACCGCCCGGACACCGAGCAGCCGGGGGCCCTTCGCGGCCCAGTCCCGGGACGAGCCCGCCCCGTACTCCTTGCCCGCGAGCACGACGAGCGGCGTCCCGCTCGCGGCGTACCGCTCGGCGGCGGCGAAGATCGACATGGGCTCGCCGCTCGGCAGGTGCACCGTCCAGGGCCCCTCGCGGCCGGGCGCGAGCAGGTTCCGGAGCCGCACGTTGGCGAAGGTGCCGCGCACCATGACCTCGTGGTTGCCGCGGCGGGACCCGTAGGAGTTGAAGTCCCGCCGCTCGACGCCGTGGGCGAGCAGGTACTGTCCGGCCGGGCTGTCCGGGTGGATCGCGCCGGCGGGCGAGATGTGATCGGTCGTGACGCTGTCGCCCAGCATCACCAGGCAGCGCGCGCCCGCGAGGTCGTCGACCCGACCCGGCGCGGGCGCCATGCCGTCGAAGTACGGAGGCCGGCGGACGTAGGTCGACCCGGGGTCCCAGGCGAACAGCTCGCCTCCGGCGGCCGGGAGGGCCGCCCAGCGATCGTCCCCCGTGAACACGTCGGCATATGTCTCGAGAAAGCTCCCCTCGTGCACCCCGTCCCGCACGAGCGCGGCCACCTCGGCCGGGGTGGGCCAGATGTCTCGCAGGAAGACGTCGCGGCCCCGGTCGTCCTGCCCCAGCGGCTCCGTGGTCAGGTCGACGTCGATGCGGCCGGCGATCGCGTACGCCACCACGAGCGGCGGCGAGCCCAGGTAGTTGGCCTTCACCTCGGGGTGGATGCGCGCCTCGAAGTTGCGATTGCCGGACAGGACCGCGCAGACGACCAGGCTGCCCTCGGCGATCGCCTGCGAGATGGGCGGCGGCAAGGGACCGGAGTTGCCGATGCACGTCGTGCACCCGTAGCCGACCGTCGCGAAGCCGAGGGCGTCGAGATACGGCGTGAGGCCCGTGCGGCGGTAGTACTCGGTGACCACCTTCGAGCCCGGCGCCAGGCTCGTCTTGACCCACGGCTTGCGCCGGAGGCCGCGCTCGACGGCCTTGCGGGCGAGCAGGCCGGCCGCCAGCATGACCGACGGGTTGGAGGTGTTCGTGCAGCTCGTGATCGCGGCGATCACGATCGAGCCGTGGCGCAGCTCGCCGCTCTGGCCGTCGAGCCGGACCGTCACCGCGGGCCCGCGCGCGGGCGGAGAGGTCGTCGGCGCCGGTTCGCGTGCCTCGCCGGGGGAATGCGCCCCCGGCGCTGCGGACCCTGGAGGGTCGCTGGCCGGAAAGCTCGCCGCCACCTCGCGGTCCTGCAGGTCGTAGCCGATCCCGAACGTGCCGAGCGCCCCGAGGAAGGAGCGCTTCACGTCGCGCAGCGCCACCCGGTCCTGGGGCCGGCGAGGCCCGGCGAGGCTCGGCTCGACCGACGACAGGTCCAGCTCGACGACCCGCGTGTAGGCGGGCGCCGTCGCCGCGTCGTGGAAGAGCCCCTGCGCCTTGCAGTACGCCTCGACCAGCCGGACGTGCTCCTCGCGACGGCCGGTGAGCCGCAGGTAGCGGAGCGTCTCGTCGTCCACGGGGAAGAAGCCGCACGTCGCCCCGTACTCGGGCGCCATGTTGGCGATGGTGGCCCGATCGGCGACGGGCAGGCCGGCCAGCCCCTCACCGAAGTACTCCACGAACTTGCCCACCACGCCGAGGGACCGGAGGAGCTGGGTGACGGTGAGGACCAGGTCGGTCGCCGTCGTGCCCTCGGACAGCCGTCCCGAGAGGCTCACCCCGACCACCTGGGGAACGAGCATCGAGATCGCCTCGCCGAGCATCGCGGCCTCGGCCTCGATGCCCCCGACGCCCCAGCCGAGGACGCCGAGCCCATTCACCATGGTCGTGTGGGAATCGGTCCCGACCAGCGTGTCGGGGAACGCCAGCGGCCGGCCGTCGACCTCGCGGACCTCGACGACGCGGGCCAGGTACTCGAGGTTGACCTGGTGGACGATGCCGGTGCTCGGCGGCACGACCCGGAAGTTGCGAAAGGCGCGCTGGCCCCAGCGCAGGAAGGCGTAGCGCTCGCGGTTGCGCTCCAGCTCCCGCTCGGCGTTGGTCCCCAGCGCCGACGGCGTGCCGAACTCGTCGACCTGGACGGAGTGGTCGATGACCAGCTCGGCGGGAAGGAGGGGGTTGATGCGCCCCGGGTCCTGCCCGAGGGCCCGCATCGCCTCGCGCATCGCCGCGAGGTCCACGATCGCCGGCACCCCGGTGAAGTCCTGGAGGAGGACCCGGCCCGGACGGAACGAGACCTGGTCGCCCGGCTCGGCCGCCGGCTCCCACCGCGCGACCGCCTCGATCTTGTCGGCGCCGTCGAGGCCGAGCGCGGCGGCGCGGGCCACGTTCTCGAGGAGGATGCGCAGCGTGTACGGCAGGCGGCCGACGTCGACGCCGGCCGCGGCCGCCCCGATCGGGGCGATCAGGACCGACCGGTCGGCGACGGCCAGCGGGACCAGAGCATCCCCCACGCCTGTCCTCCCCTGGGATGCGAGGCGCACTCGATTCGCGGCTGGTACAGCACTTCGCTGATCTTCAGCCGTCGCAGGCCGGCCGGCACCGTCCATTCGACGGTGTCCCCGACCCGATACCCGAGCAAAGCCGTCCCGATCGGGGCTCCTTGACCTTGACCCGGGAGTTCATGGTGGCGACGTCCCCGGGAATCTCCTCGGACGGCACCACGTGCGCTCGATCGAGCTCCTCCTCCAAACGCTCCAGGTACTGGCGATCCCTGGAGCTCCAGAGCCTCGTGCCCTCGAGCAGTCTCCGGAGACGCTCCATGTCGAAGTCCGTGACGTAGAATGCACGCTCTGCCACGGGTCCTCGCCGCGAGAGTTGCCTCGCCCCCCTGCGCCGCCGCGCCTGCACGCAGCCTCATTATGCCGCCGGGTTCAAACCCTCGTCTGCGCGATGTCGTCACCGCGCCGCCATCCGCGGCTCCGGGGCGGCGGTCAGGCGGCCAGGACGTAGTCCACGCCGGCTCGGTACCCGGCGGCGTCGAGGGTCCGGGCGATCTGCTCCCGGGCGCCCGCACTGCTCACGTACGAGACCACGAAGGCGGTGCCCGCGCGGGGAAGGCCGTCCGGCGCGATCACGGGCCGCCCGTCGATGCGCCGACCGACCTTCCGGGGGTCGATGTCGACGAACGCGCGCACGACGATCCCCTCTCGCGCGAGGGGCCCGGCCCGCTGGCGGGTGATGCGGCCCGCTCCCCACAGCACGATCTCCGGGTGATGCCGGTTGTGGCGGGCGAGCCAGCGCGCGAGGTACCCGGCCTTGACGCGGAAGAACGCCGTCTCGGCGTATCGCCGGTCCGTCCGGGACAGCCGCCCCGGGCCGTCCTGCCAGACCAGCAGGGGCTCCGGCACCTTCTCCATGCGGACCCCGGCCTCCAGCCAGCGCAGCCACAGCTCGTAGTCCTCCGGGAAGTCCCCGGCCCGGTACGGTCCCAGCCGGGCCAGGAGCTCGCGGCGGTACATGACCGAGGGGTGCACGATCGGCGACTCGACGAAGCGCCCGCCGGCGATCGCCTCGTGCGTGGTCAGCGTGTTGGTCCAGGCCACATGGCGGGCGTAGCCGGCCGACCGCACCGGATCGCCGCCGAACTCGACGTGGCACCCCACGAGCCCGACCTCCGGACGAGCCTCCAGGTGACCCCGCTGGCGCGCCAGTCGCTCGGGCCGGCAGAGGTCGTCCGCGTCCAGGCGGGCGATGAGCGGTGCCGCGGACACCGCGACGCCGAGGTTGAGCGCCGCCACGAGGCCCCGGTGGGGCGTCCGGATCGGCCGGATGCGTCCGTCGCGCCGCGCGTACGTCTGCAGGACGGTCCACGACGCGTCCTCCGAGCCGTCGTCGATGGCCACGAGCTCCCAGGCGGCGTCGGTCTGTGCCATCACGCTCTCGAGGGCGGCGGGTAGCGTCTCGGCCGCGCTGTACACGGGCATGACGACGGAGATCCTCGGAACCCGCCCGGCCCGGACAGTGCCGGGGATCCCGGCCAACCTCGTGATCGTCTCGGCGCGATCCGCCGTCCCGACCATCTCTTCCAGCAGAGGGCTGCTCGTCGGCCTCGACGGGGCGGGCCGGCCGACGCGGAGCAGGCACGCGGGCGTCGCGTGAACGGTGGTGACCTCCATGAGGCCCGCTCCCACGTGACTGTACGGAGGCGAGGCGCGGAGCGCAAGCGGCGACGCCCGCTTCCGCCAAGGTCACGACTGCGAGTACACTCGGGCACCGGCCCGCCGCGCGTGCCCGCGGCGTGGGCCGCGCGTCGGGTCTGCACAGGCAGCGCTGCGTCGCCCCGAATCCGGAGAAGGAGACGTCGATGCTCTGGCGAAAGCTCACCGCGTGGCTCACCTTCGCGCTGTTCCTCGTTCCCCTCCCCGCCCTGGCCGCGGACCCGATCGTCGTCAGCGTGTGGGGCGGCAACTGGAAGGACACTCTCGAGCGGGTGGTCGCCAAGCCGTTCACGGCGAAGACCGGTATCCCCGTGGAGTTCGAGGTGGGCGGCACGCTCGACCGGCTGGCCAAGGCGCGCGTCTCGAAGGCGGCGCCGCTGGTGGACGTGACCTTCACCACCACCCACGTCGGCCGTCTCTACATCTCGGACGGGCTCTTCGAGAAGCTGGACATGGCGAAGCTGCCGAACGCCAGGGAGCTGGCCAAGGAGGCCATGCGCAGCGAGCACCACCTGGGCGTGTGGGCGTACGTGTACACGATCGCCTACCGGCCCGACCAGGTGAAGATGGACATCAAGCGCTGGGCGGACCTGTGGGATCCGCAGCTCAAGGGCAAGGTCGGGCTGCCCGACTTCGACCCCTCGCACATCATCACGATCAGCGCCCTGCTCGAGGGCGGCAACGAGATCGACTGGCAGAAGGGCCAGGAGCGGCTCAAGCGGCTCAAGCCCAACGTGGCGGCGTTCTTCTCCACCGACGCGCGCAGCCAGGACCTCATGAAGACCGGTGAGGCGCCCGTCCAGGTGATGCTGTCGATCAACGCCTTCCACCTCATCGACCAGGGCCTCAACGTCAAGGTGATCACGCCCGCCGACAAGCCCGGCATCGTCGGCATCGATACCGCCGCCGTCATGGCCGGGACGAAGAAGTCGGACGTCGCCCACCGGTTCATCGACTTCGCGCTGTCGAAGGAGATCCAGGAGCAGCTCGTCACGGCGTTCAAGGCCGGCCCGACGAACCTCAAGGCCGCGGTGCCCGCCGCCCTGCGCGGCCAGCCCGGCGTGTTCACCAGCCCGGCCGAGTGGAAGGAGCGCGGCTACATCATGAACGACGACGCCCGCGCCAAGACGCTCGCGGCGTGGAAGGACTGGTTCAACGCCAACATCGTTGCGAAGTAGCGTCGGCGTCGACGTCGGCGGGACCTTCACCGACCTCGTCGTGCGCGCCCCGTCGGGGCGGCTGACGAGCGGCAAGGTCCCGACGACGCCCGCCGATCCCGCGCGCGGCGTCGTGCAGGGCCTGGCGTCCGTCCTCGGCGGCACCCCGCCGGCCTCGGTGGCGCACGGCACCACCATCGTCACCAACGCCATCGTCGAGGGCCGCGGCGCCGCCGTCGGCCTCGTCACCACGCGCGGCTTCCGCGACGTCCTCGAGATCGGCCGCCAGAACCGGCTCCACCTCTACGACCTCGCCGCACCGCCCAAGCCGCCGCCTCTCGTGCCGCGCCGGCGGCGGCTCGAGGTGACCGAGCGCGTCGGCCCCGACGGCGCCGTCGTCACGCCGCTGGCGCTGCACGAGCTGGAACCGCTCGCCGACGCGCTCGCGCGCGAGGGCGTCGAGAGCGTGGCCGTCTGCCTGCTCCACGCCTACGCCAACCCGGAGCACGAGCGCCGCGTCGGCGAAACGCTGGCGCGGCGGTTCGCCCACGTGTCGGTCTCGAGCGACGTCAACGCCGAGTTTCGCGAGTTCGAGCGCACTGCGACCACGGTCCTCAACGCCGCGGTCATGCCGCTGGCGGCGCGCTACGTGGACGAACTGGCCCGCGCGCTCGGGCTCGACGCCTTCGGGGCCGCGCTCCGGCTCATCCACTCCGCGGGCGGGATGATGTCGGTGGAGGCGGCGAAGACACGGCCGCTGGCGCTCGCGGCGTCCGGGCCGGCGGCCGGCGTGGCGGCCGCCGCGCACGTGGCCCGGACGCTCGGGCTTCCCCGGGCGCTCGCCTTCGACATGGGCGGCACCACCACCGACGTGTGTCTCATCGCCGACGGCGCCGCGGAGACGTCGGCGCAGCGGCGGCTGGCCGGCTACCCGGTGCGGCTGCCCATGGTGGCGGTGGAGTCGATCGGCGCCGGTGGCGGCTCCATCGCCCACGTCGCCGGGCCCGGCGCGCTGCGGGTGGGGCCGCGGAGCGCGGGCGCCGCCCCGGGGCCGGCATGCTACGGCCTCGGCGGGACGGAGGCCACGGTGACCGACGCCAACCTCGTCCTCGGCTACCTCGACCCGGAGCGGCTCTACGGCGGCTCGATCCGGCTGGACCGCGACCGCGCGGTGGCCGCCCTCGACGCCCTCGGCCGGCGCCTGGGTCTGGGCCTGCGCGAGGCGGCGGCCGGGGTGATCGAGGTGGCC
>JAICGY010000155.1 GCA_025922915.1 Candidatus Methylomirabilota bacterium
CAAGGAGCCCCTGAGCTTCCATACCTCGCTGCGCATCGGAGGCGCGGCGGACATCTTCGTGGTGCCGCAGGACGTGGACGACATCCGTCACGCCCTGCTGTTCGCCGACCGCGAGCAGCTGCCGGTCGCGGTGCTCGGTGGCGGCAACAATCTGCTCATCCGGGACCGCGGCGTCCGCGGCGTCGTGCTCAAGCTGGAGGGCTGTCTCGGCCGCGCCGAGTTCAACGGCGAGGAGGCCGTGGCGGGGGCGGGGGTGAGCCTGTCCTCGCTCATCCGGGAGGCGGCCGCGCTCAACCTGGGCGGCGTGGAGTGCCTGGTCGGGATCCCCGCCACCATCGGCGGCGCCCTGTCCATGAACGCCGGCACCCCGGACGGCTCCATCGGCGACTTCGTCAGTGGGGTCTACTTCCTGCACCCCGACGGCTCGCTCGGGGAGTTCAAGCCGGGGGGCGGCGCCACCTACCGCGCGTTCCACGCGCCGACGGGCTCGGTGCTCATCGGCTGCCGGCTGCAGCTGCACCGCCGGCCGCTGCCGGAGATCCAGAAGGACATCAAGGCGCGGCTCAAGGTGAAGAAGTCCACCCTGCCGCTCGCCCTCGCCGCCGCCGGATGGGTCTGGAAGAACCCGGCCGGCCTCGAGGCGACACGCCTGATCGAGAAGGCGGGCCTGCGCAGCAAGCGCGTCAACGGCGCCGAGATCTCGGCCAAGCACGCCAACTTCATCGTCAACCGGGGCGGCGCCACCGCGGCCGACGTCCTGGCCCTGATGGACCTGACGCGCGAGCGCGTGCGGGCGCACGCGGGCGTCGTGCTGGAGCCCGAGATCAGGATCCTCGGTGAGTAGGGGACTCATCACGCCCCGCGGGGCGGCCCCGGCGCTCGGCGACCTGGGTCGGCGCTCGGCCCTCGTCGCCCGCCAGCGCGTGGGGGCGGTGCGGCGCCACCCGCGGCCCCGGCGCCGCTGGCGGCGCGTCCTCGGCCCGCTCGCCGCCGTGGCGGCGGTGGCCCTGGCCGCGGTGGCGGGCGGCCACTGGCTCCTCACGGCGCCGCACTTCGCGGTCACCGCGGTGGAGGTGCGCGGGACGTCGCGGGTGGAGCCCGAGCGCATCCTCGCCGCGTCGGGCATCGTCCGGGGCGCCAACCTCTGGACCATCGATCCCCACGCCGTGCGGGCCCGGCTCGCCGCCCTTCCCGAGATCCGGCGGGTCGACGTGATCCGCGAGCTGCCCAACCGGGTCGTCATCGCGGTCGAGGAGCGGCGGCCGTTCACCCTCGTGCACGCCGGGCGGCTGCACTGGCTGGACGAGGAGGGGCACGCGCTCGGCGAGGCGTCCCGCGCGGTGTCGCCGGAGGTGCCGGTGATCAGCGGGCTGAGCGAGGAGGATCTGCGCACCATGCGGTCGGCGCCCGGGCCCCGCGCGCGGGCGGCCATCACGCTGATCCGGGCGCTGCTGCGCACGGGCAGCAGCCTCACCGCGGAGATCTCCGAGATCGACATGAGCCGGGCCGAGGGACCGGTGCTCTACACGGTGGACGGGGTCGAGGTCCGTCTCGGGGCCGAGGACTGGGAGGCGCGGCTCGCGCGGCTGGAGGCCGTCCTCGCCCAGGTCGCGACCGACGAAGTCCGCGGGGTGGACCTCCGCTTCCGCGACCAGGTCGTCCTGCAGCGGAGCGCCCCGTGAAGCGGGCGCGCGGGCCCGAGATCGTGGTCGGGCTCGACGTGGGCACGACGAAGATCTGCGCCGTCGTCGCCACGCCCCGCGGCCCCGCGGGCATCGACGTGATCGGCGTCGGCCAGGCGCCCTCCCGCGGCCTGCGCCGCGGGGTGGTCGTCAACATCGACTCCACCGTCGAGGCGATCAAGCACGCGGTGGCCGAGGCCGAGCAGATGGCGGGCGTGGAGGTCGCGGGCGTCGATGCCGGCGTGGCCGGCGGCCACATCCGCTCGCTGAACAGCCGGGGGGTGGTCGCGGTGGCGGGCAAGGACCGGGAGGTCACCGCCGCCGACGTCGAGCGCGCCGTCGAGGCGGCCCGCGCGATCAACGTCCCCCCGGACCGCGAGATCGTCCACGTCCTGCCGCAGACGTTCATGGTGGACGACGCGGACGGCGTGCGGGAGCCGATCGGGATGTCGGGCGTGCGCCTCGAGGTCGAGGTGCACATCGTCACCGCCGCCGTGACCTCGGTGCAGAACGTGGTCCGCTCGGTCAACCGGGCGGGGCTGACCGTCCATGACGTGGTGCTGGAGCCGCTCGCCTCCGCGGCGGCGGTCCTGGAGCCCGACGAGAAGGAGCTGGGCGTCGTCGTGATCGACATCGGCGGCGGCACCACCGACCTCGCGCTCTTCCGCGACGGCGCGGTCTGGCACACGGCGATCCTGCCGCTCGGCGGCGACCACATCACCAACGACGTGGCCGTCGGGCTGCGCACCCCTCTGGCGGAGGCCGAGGACCTCAAGAAGCGCTACGGCTGCGCGCTCACCGCGCTGGTGCCGGCCGAGGAGACGGTGGACGTGCCCTCGGTGGGCGGGCGCAAGCCGCGGCAGCTGTCGCGCCAGGTGCTGTCGGAGATCATCCAGCCGCGCGTCGAAGAGATCTTCACGCTGGTGGCGCGCGAGCTGGCGCGCGCGGGGTTCCAGGACGCGGCGACGGCCGGGGTGGTGGTGACGGGCGGGACGTCGATCATGGAGGGCGTGCCCGAGCTGGCCGAGCAGGTCTTCGACCTGCCGGTGCGCCGCGGCATGCCGGGCCGGGTGCGGGAGCGCGGCGAGCCGACGGTGACCGGGCTCGTCGACGTCGTGCGCAGCCCGATCTACGCGACGGCGGTGGGGCTCGCGCTCCACGGCGCGCGTCGCGAGGGCGCGCCCACGACCGTGGTGCGACTGGACGAGGGACCCTGGCTGGTGCGGCTCGTCCGCCGCCTGGCCGGCTGGTTCAGTGAGATCTTCTGACGAGGCGCCGCCGGGCGGCCGACGACAGCCGCCACTGTTCGCACCGGAGCCGGCGGCCGGTAGCACGACACGACGCGAGCGACGCGGCGCTCGACCCGCCGCGACAGGAGAGGGGGGCTCGATGGAGAAGGATCGGGGACGGCGCCCGCTGTTCGAGCTGGACCAGCCGCCGCAGGGCGCCAAGATCAAGGTGATCGGCCTCGGCGGAGGCGGCGGCAACGCGGTGAGCCGCATGATGGCCGCGCAGTTCACCGGCGTCGACTTCATCGTCGCGAACACCGACATCCAGGCCCTGCGCGCCTCGCCGGCGCCGGTGAAGATCCAGCTGGGCTCCAAGCTGACCCAGGGGCTCGGCGCCGGGTCCAATCCCGACGTCGGGCGCAACGCCGCTCTCGAGGACCCCGAGCAGATCACGCGGCTGCTGGAAGGCGCCGACATGGTCTTCATCACCGCCGGGCTCGGCGGCGGCACCGGGACCGGCTCGGCGCCCGTCATCGCGTCGCTCGCGAAGGATCTGGGCATCCTCACGGTGGCCGTCGTCACCAAGCCGTTCGTCTTCGAGGGCCGCAAGCGGATGCTGCAGGCCGAGGCCGGCATGGAGCAGCTCCGCGGCGTCGTCGACACCCTCATCGCCATCCCGAACCAGCGGCTGCTCTCGGTGGTCGAGCGCGGCACGCCACTGATCGAGGCGTTCAAGGTCGCCGACACGGTGCTCCAGCAGGCCGTGCAGGGCATCTCCGACCTGATCCTCGTCCCCGGCCTCGTCAACCTCGACTTCGCCGACGTGCGGACGATCATGTCGGGCATGGGCATGGCGATGATGGGCACGGGCATCGGGCGGGGCGAGCACCGGGCGCTCGATGCCGCGCAGAAGGCGGTGGCGAGCCCGCTCCTCGACGACACCTCGATCGAGGGCGCGCGCGGGATCCTGATCAACTTCACGGGCGGACCCGACCTGTCCATCCACGAGGTGGAGGAGGCCGCGCGCATCGTGCAGGAGGCCGCCCACGAGGAGGCGAACATCATCTTCGGCGCCGTGGTCGACCAGAGCCTCGGCGACGAGGTGCGCATGACCGTGATCGCCACCGGCTTCTCCGACCGCAAGGAGGCGACGGTGCCGAGCAAGGTCGTGGACCTGCCGCGCTCGGCGCCGCGCATGCCCGGGGTGGCGCCCGGCTCGTGGCGACGGCGCGTGGCGACCGACGCGCGGGCGGAGGCGGACGACCCGATGGCCGGCGACGACTTCGACGTGCCGGCCTTCCTGCGCCGCCAGGCCGATTAGTTTACGTGGGGGGCTCCGGGCCGCCCCCCGAGCCCCCCAACGCTCGCCCCCGCCCCGGCCAGGCCGGGGCGGGGCTCGTCATGTCGCTGGGGCGTCGGGCCGTCGCGCCGGTATGCTGGACGGCGTGACGGACCTCGTCGCGCACGGCGACCCGCCGCGCTACTTTCGGTTCCCGCGGCTGGCCGGTCTCGGCCTGCCGCACCTCACCACGACCCGGCACTTCGCCGGCGTCACCGCGCCGCCCGAGCGTACCGGACCGTTCCGCGACGTGGGCCGGGCGGCGCTGCGCGAGCTCGGCCTGGCCGGTGACCGCCTCGCCTGGGTGCGCCAGGTCCACGGGGCCGCCGTCGCCCGCGCACCCGCGGGCGGGGGGTTCGCCGGCGTCGCCGACGCGCTCGTGACGGCGGAGCGCGGCGTCCCGCTCGCCATCGTCACCGCGGACTGCCTCGCCATCACGCTGTGGGACGCGGACGCGGGCGCCCTCGGCGTCGTGCACGCGGGGTGGCGGGGGACGGTGCGGGCGGTGGCGCGGGCGGCGGTGCAGGCGCTGGCCGCGCTCGGCGCCCGGCCGGCGCGGCTGGAGGTCGCGATCGGGCCCTCCATCGGGCCGTGCTGCTACGAGGTGGACGCGCCGGTGACGGAGGCGCTCGACGCGGCCCACGGCACGGCGGCTGCCCGGTGGCTCCGGCCGGCGGCCGGCGGCCGGGCGATGCTCGATCTCTGGGCCGCCAACGAGACGCTCCTCCTCGAGGCCGGCGTGGATCCTGCGCGGATCGAGAATCCGAGGCTCTGCACGGCCTGCTGCCCCGATCTGCTCTATTCCTACCGCAAGGGCAACCACGGCCGCCTCGTGACCGTCGCCGCCCTGCCGTGACCCGGCCGCCCGCGCCGCCGGCGGGCCCGCTACGCGTCGCCGCGGGACCCCGTCAGCGCCCGGCGGGCCCGCGCCACGATGGCGGGCCGGGCCGTCCGCGGGGATCCCGCGGTGAACGGCGGGTCGGGGTCGTACTCGATCGCGAGCTGCGCGGCCTCGGCCGCGTCCCGGCCGGCCAGCCGCTCGGCCAGGCGCAGCGCCATGTCGATGCCGGCCGACACGCCGGCGGCGGTCATGACCTTGCCGTCCTCGACGACGCGCTCGCGCACCGGCACGGCGCCGTGGCGCGCGAGGGCGTCGAGCGCCAGCCAGTGCGTGGTGGCGCGCACGCCGCGGAGCAGCCCCGCGGCCGCCAGCACCAGGGCCCCCGTGCAGACGGAGGTGGTCCAGCGCGTCCGCGCGTGCGCGCTCCTCAGCCAGGCCAGCACGGGCTCGTCGCGCGCCACGGGCCGCACGTCCACGCCGCCGGGGACGAGGACGACGTCGGGGAACGGCACGGCGGCCAGGGCGTGGTCGGCCACCACGGCCATGCCGCAGTCGGTGCGCCGGGCCCCCGGCGTGGCCGCCACCCAGCGCAGCCGCACGCCGGGCACCGCGGCCAGCACCTGGGCGGGCCCGACGGCGTCGAGCGCCGTCATCCCGTCGTACGCGAGCACGGCGACCTCGATGGCGTCCACGTCAGGCGATGACGGTGCGGTCGCGCGCCCAGGCCCGGAGGCGGTCCACCTCCTCGGCGCGCGTCACCGACAGCGGGCGGGTGGCCCGCAGCTCCTGCTCGACGTGAGCGTCCGCCAGCTCCGTGTCCTGCGCGAAGGCCGCGTAGAGCGCGGAGACGACGGCCTGCTCGATCTCGGCGCCGCTGAACCCCTCGGCGGCGGCGGCGAGACGGTCGAGGTCGAACCCCGCGGGATCGCGCTTGCGCTTGCGGAGGTGGACGGCGAGGATCTCGCGCCGCTCGGCGGGCCCGGGCAGATCGACGAAGAAGATCTCGTCGAAGCGGCCCTTGCGCATCATCTCCGGCGGCAGGCGGCTCATGTCGTTGCAGGTGGCGACCACGAACACCGCGGCCGTGCGGTCCTGCAGCCAGCCGAGCAAGCGCCCGACGATCCGGCGCGAGAGGCCGGCGTCGGCGTCGTCGCTGCTCCCGACGCCGAAGGCCTTCTCGATCTCGTCGATCAGGAGGACGCACGGGGCCATGTGCTCGGCCACGTGCAGCGCCTTCTCGAGGTTCTTCTCCGACTCGCCGACCCACTTGTCGTAGAGGCGCCCGGCCTCCAGCTTGAGGAGCGGCAGCGCCCACTCGCGGGCGACGGCGCGGGCGACCAACGTCTTGCCGCAGCCCGCGACGCCGAGGAGGAGGACGCCGCGGGGCGGCTCGAGGCCGAAGTCGCGGGCGGCGGGCTCGAGGGCGCGCCGCCGCCGGGCCAGCCAGGCCTTGAGGGCGGCGAAGCCGCCCACCTGCGCGAGGTTCTCGTCGGGCGCCACATAGTCGAGCACGCCCTCGCGGCGCAGGAGCTCGCGCTTGACCTCGACGATCACCTCGAGGTCGGCGCGGGTTAGGGCGTTGTCGCGCAGGATGGCCCGCGTGAGGGCGCGCTCGGCCTCGAAGGCCGTGAGCCCGCGCAGCCGCTCCACGAACTCGTCGAGCTCGCCGGGCTCGAGCTCGACGCGCACCGGGCGCTCGCGCGCCAGGCGCGCCAACAGGCGCTCGGCCAGCCGCTTGAGCTCGGCCGGTCCCGGCAGGCCCAGGGCGAACGAGGCGGCGAGCGGCGCCAGCTCGGGCGGCAGCGGGACGCGCGCCCCCGACAGCACGATCGCGCGGCGGTCGGCGGTGAAGCGCGGCGCCAGGTCGCGGACCTTGCGGACGACCTCCGGCCGGGAGAAGTACGGGTGGAGGTCCTTCATCAGGAAGATGCCCTCGCCGTCGATGGTGGCGAGGGCGGCCAGGGCCCTGAGCGGCTCCTGGGTGTCGTACATGCTGGTGAGGCTCAGCACCTTCGCGAGCCCGGTGGTGGCCGTCCACACCCAGAGTCCCATACGGAGCGAGGAGGCGACCTCCTCCAGCGCCTTCTCCAGGCGGTGCTCCTCGAACGTCTCGACGACGATCAGCGGATAGCGTGACTGGATGAGGAGCGCCAGCTCGTCGAGACGCGGCATGGCCAGGGTCAGGATAGCAGAGCCACGTGCTAGAATCCGCGCATGCTCGACGTCCGCGAGAACCTCGCGCGCGTGCGCGAGCGGATGGCCGCCGCCGCCGCGCGCGCGGGACGCCGGCCGGACGAGGTGCTGCTCGTCGGCGTCTCGAAGACCGTGGAGGTCGAGCGCCTGCGCGCCGCCGTCGCCGCCGGCCTCGCCGCGCTGGGTGAGAACCGCGTGCAGGAGGCCGGGCCGAAGATCGCCGCCCTCGGCCGGGGCGTCGCCTGGCACCTGGTGGGCCACCTGCAGACGAACAAGGTCCGCGACGCGCTCGAGCTGTTCGATCTCATCCACTCCCTGGACCGGCTGGAGCTGGTCGACCCGCTGGAGCGCCGGGCGGCGGCCCGGGGCCGCCCGGTCGAGACGCTGCTGCAGGTGAATCTCGCCGGCGAGGCGAGCAAGGGCGGGGTGGCGCCCGACGACGTGGGCGCGGCGCTCGAGGCGATCGCCAAGCACGATCACGTGCGCGTGCGTGGGCTCATGGCGATTCCCCCCGCGGTGACACGGCCGGAGGAGGCGCGCCCGTGGTTCCGGGCGCTCCGCGGGCTGGCCGAGCGTCACGGGCTCCGCGAGCTCTCCATGGGCATGAGCGGCGACTTCGAGATCGCCATCGAGGAGGGCGCGACGATGGTCCGCGTCGGCACGGCGATCTTCGGCGCCCGCCCGCCGCGGGCGGAGGCGCCATGAGCGTCAAGGGCAAGCGCGTGGGGTTCGTCGGCGCGGGCAACATGGGCGAGGCGCTCGTCCGCGGGCTGCTGGAGGCGAGCCTGGTCGCGCCCGACCAGATCCTCGTCGCCGACGTCCGGCGGGATCACCTCGATGCGCTGGCCGCCCGGCACGGCATCGCCGCCCGCGACGGCAACGCCGCCCTCGTGCGCGACGTCGACGTGGTGGTCCTCGCCGTCAAGCCCCAGACCATGACCGCAGTGCTCGCCGAGATCGCGCCGGCCGTCACCGACCGCCACCTGCTCGTGTCCATCGCCGCCGGCGTGTCGACGGCCGCCATCCGCGCCGGCCTGGGCCGGGACGCCCGCATCATCCGCGTGATGCCGAACACGCCGGCGCTCGTGCTCGCGGGGGCGGCCGCCCTCGCCCGGGCCCGGGGGCTCGAGGCCGACGACCTGGCGACCGCCGAGGAGATCTTCGCGGCCGTCGGCCGGGTGGTCGTCGTCGACGAGGACCTCATGGACGCCGTCACCGGGCTCAGCGGCTCCGGGCCGGCCTACGTGGCCATCGTCGTGGAGTCGCTCGCCGACGGAGGCGTGAAGATGGGGCTGGATCGGGCGACCGCGATGACGCTGGCCACGAGCACGGTGCTCGGGGCCGCCCGGCTCCTCGCCGAGACCGGGATGCACCCCGGCGCGCTCAAGGACATGGTCTCGTCCCCGGGCGGGACGACGATCGCCGGGATCTCCGCGCTGGAGGAAGGCGGCATTCGCGCCACGTTCATGCGTGCCGTCGAGCGCGCCACGCTCCGCTCGCGCGAGCTCGGGCGGGCGGCCCACTGATGTTCGCGGTCTCGAACCTGCTCCTCGGCGTGGCCCGGGTGATCGAGCTCGTGCTCTGGGCCTACTTCGTCATCATCATCGCGCGCGCGCTGCTCTCGTGGGTCAGCCCCGACCCGTACAACCCGATCGTGCGCTTCCTGTACCGGGTCACCGAGCCGGTGCTGCGGCCGATCCGGGACCGGCTGCCCCTG
>JAICGY010000156.1 GCA_025922915.1 Candidatus Methylomirabilota bacterium
CCGGCGAGTCCGCCGCCTATCTGGTGGGCTCGCGGATCGGGCGACACCGGCTCGCGCCGGTGCTCAGCCCGCGCAAGACGGTGGAGGGCGGCGCGGCCCAGGTCCTGGTCTCGGTCGGGACGGCCGCCCTCCTCGGGGCCTGGCTGCTCCCGGCGTGCGGCGCGGCGGGGGCGGCGGGGGCCGGGCTCGTGCTCGGCCTGGTGGGCCAGGTCGGCGACCTCGCGGAATCCGCGATCAAGCGGAGCGTCGGCGCCAAGGACGCCGGGGCTCTCATTCCCGGCCACGGCGGCATGCTCGACCGGATCGACAGCCTGCTCTTCAACGCGCCGGCGCTCTCGATCTACGCCGGCTACGTCTGGTGCACGGCGTGAAGCGGCTCACGATCCTGGGGGCCACCGGCTCCATCGGGCTGCGCGCGCTGGAACTGGTGTCGACCTTCCCGGACGAGTTCACGGTGACCGGCCTGGCGGCGCGAGGCTCGAACGTCGAGCTGATCGCCGACCTCTGCCGCAAGTACGCGCCGGAGGCGGTCGCGCTGCTCGACCCGGCGGCCCGCGACCGGCTGGCGCGCCTCCTGCCCGCGCCGGCGCCGGCGCTGCTGGCGGGACCGGAGGGGCTCGTCGCCCTCGCGCGGGACGTGGAGGCCGACGTCGTGCTGTCGGCCCTGGTGGGCGGCGCCGGGCTGCTCCCCACCATGGCGGCGATCCAGGCGGGCCGGACCCTGGCCCTGGCCAACAAGGAGACGCTCGTGATGGCGGGAAGCGTGATGACGGCGGCGGCCCGGGCCCGCGGCGTCGCGCTCCTCCCGGTGGACTCCGAGCACAGTGCGGTGTTTCAGTGTCTGGTGGGGCACAATCGAGGGGACGTGCACCGCATCCTCCTGACGGCATCCGGCGGCCCCTTCCGCGAGTGGCCGCGCGAGAAGTTCTCCGCGATCACCCTGGAGGACGCGCTGCGTCACCCGACGTGGAAGATGGGCGCCAAGATCACCATCGACTCGGCGACGCTCATGAACAAGGGGCTGGAGATCATCGAGGCGCGCTGGCTCTTCGACGTGCGGCCGGACCAGGTGCAGGTGATCGTGCACCCGCAGTCGATCGTCCACTCGATGGTGGAATACGTGGACGGCGCGGTGCTGGCCCAGCTGGGAGTGGCCGACATGGGGATCCCGATCCTCTACGCCCTGACCTACCCGGAGCGGCGCCCCACGCCGGCCGCGCGCCTGGACCTCACCCGGGTCGGGACGCTGGCGTTCTTCGAGCCGGACGTCGAGCGGTTCCCGTGCCTGGCGCTGGCCCGGGCCGCCCTCGAGCAGGGGGGGACGGCGCCCGTCGTCCTCAACGCGGCGAACGAGGTGGCGGTGGCGGCCTTCCTCGATCGGCGGCTCCGCTTCGTGCAGATCCCGGACGTCATCGCGCGCGCGCTCGACGCGCACCCGGCCCGCGCGCTCGCATCCATCGAGGAGTGCGTCGCCGTCGATGGCGAGACGCGCCGCCGTGCCGGTGAGCTCGTCGCCCGGCACGCTGGAGGGGCTCTGTCGTGACCACGATCCTGTCCTTCATCGTCGTCATCGGAATCCTCATCCTGATCCACGAGCTGGGCCACTTCCTGGTCGCCCGGTGGACGGGGGTCGGGGTCGAGCGGTTCTCCATCGGCTTCGGCCCCGTCCTGCTCCGCTGGCGGGGCAAGGAGACGGAGTACTGCCTGTCGGCCATCCCCATGGGCGGGTACGTGAAGATGCTGGGCGAGGAGAGCCCGATGGAGGGCGGCAGCGGCACCATCGGCTACGACCCGCGCAAGGCCTTCGCGCTGAAGCCGCTGTGGGCGCGTTTCCTGATCGTCTTCGCGGGACCGGGGATGAACTTCGTGCTGGCCGCGGCGATCTTCGCCCTCGTCCTGGGCACGCTGGGCCGGCCCGTGTGGCCCGCCGTGGTGGGGCGGACGACGGCCGACAGCCCGGCCGCGCGCGCCGCGCTCACTACGGGCGACACGATCGTCGCCGTCGACGGGCGGCCGGTGCGGTACTGGGAGGACGTGCAGCGGGCGATCGCCGGCTCCGAGGGGCGCCCGCTGGAGCTGCGCGTGCGCACCGACGGTGCCGAGCGCACGGTCACGCTGACGCCGCGGCTCACGACGCGGCCCGACCCGATCTTCCGCGAGCCGAAGCAGGCCTGGGACGTCGGGCTCGAGCCCAACCTGGTCCCCCAGATCAGCAGCGTGCAGCCGGGGTCACCGGCCGAGCGCGGCGGCCTGCAGGCGGGCGACGTGGTCACCGCGGTGGCCGGGGAGCGGGTCTACGCGCCGGAGGACCTCGTCGAGGCGATCCGCGCGCGTCCGGGCGAGGAGCTCACCATCACGGTGGAGCGCGACGGCACCCCGATGACCCTCAGCGTCGTCCCCGACGCCGTGCCCGAGAAGGGCCCGGACGGCCAGGAGCGCGAGGTCGGTCGCATCCAGGCCGGGATCGCGACGAAGGCCGTGCGGTTCGAGGCGTACGACCCGCTCGCCGCCGCCTGGTACGGCACGTCCCGGATGGTCGACATGACCGTCCTGACGGTCAGGGGCCTGTGGAAGCTGGCGACCCTGCAGATCGACTCCTCGAACATCGGAGGGCCGGTGCAGATCGCCACGGAGGCCGGCCGGCAGGCGAAGGACGGGATGGCCGCGCTCGCGGTGTTCACCGCCGTCATCAGCGTGAACCTCGCCGTGCTCAACCTCCTCCCGGTGCCGATGCTCGACGGCGGCCACCTCTTCTTCTTCGTGTGCGAGGCCCTCCTCGGCCGCCCGGTCTCGCTCCGGACGCGGGAGGTCGCCCAGCAGGTGGGGTTCGTGCTCCTCGTGCTCCTGATGGGCTACGCGCTCTACAACGACCTCGCCCGGCTCGACGCCTTCAAGTTCATCCGATAGGGGTCCCGTATGATCACGCGGCGCAGGACGCGGCAGATCCAGCTCGGCACCGTGAGGGTCGGCGGGGACGCGCCGATCACGGTGCAGTCGATGACGAAGACCGACACGCGCGACGTGCAGGCGACGCTCCTCGAGATCTGGGCGCTCGAGGCCGCCGGCTGCGATGTCGTCCGTTGCGCCGTCCCCGTCCGCGAGGCGGCCGAGAAGCTGGGCGAGATCCGGCGGCAGATCCGGATCCCGCTCGTCGCCGACATCCACTTCAACTACCGGCTCGCCCTGATCGCGCTCGCGCAAGGGGTGGACGGTCTGCGGCTCAACCCGGGCAACATCGGAAGCCGGCGATTCGTCATGGAGGTCGTGGACGCGGCGAAGGACCGGCGGATCCCGATCCGGATCGGCGTCAACGCCGGGTCGCTGGAGAGGGACCTGCTGGAGAAGCACGGCGGGCCCACCGCGGACGGCATGGTGGAGTCGGCGCTGCGGCACATCCGGATCCTCGAGGACTGCGGCTACCCGGAGATGAAGGTCTCGCTCAAGGCCTCCGACCCGCTCATGATGATCGAGGCGTACCGGAAGCTCGCCGTCCAGGTGGACTACCCCTTCCACCTCGGCGTCACCGAGGCCGGCACGCCGGGAGTGGGCACGATCAAGTCCGCGGTAGGGCTGGGCGCCCTGCTCTCCGAGGGTATCGGCGACACCATCCGCGTCTCCCTCTCCGCCGATCCCACGGAGGAGGTGCGCGTCGGCCTCGACATCCTCAAGGCCCTCGGCCTGCGCCGCGGCGGGCTCACCTTCGTCTCGTGCCCGTCGTGTGGGCGGGCCGACGTGGATCTGGTGAAGCTCGCCCGGCAGGTGGAGGACGAGTTCCGCGGCCTCAACGAGGAGATCCACATCGCGGTGATGGGGTGCGAGGTGAACGGGCCCGGCGAGGCGCGGGCGGCCGACATCGGCGTCGCCGGCGGCAAGGGGATCGGCCTCATCTTCCGCGACGGCGCCGTCATCCGCAAGGTGCCGGAGGCGGAGATCGTGACCGCGATGCGCGAGGAGGTCGACCGCTTCCTGGCCGACCGGCGGGCCGGCCAGGCCCAGCCGGTGTCCTGATGGGCCAGTACGTCCGGCACGTCTTCGTGTGCACGAGCGGGGACAGCTGCCCGGCTCAGGGCGACGTCGAGGGCTTCGTCAAGTACCTCCGCGGCGAGGTGGCCAGGGGCGGCAAGCACCAGGAGGTCCGCGTGAACAAGGCCGGCTGCTTCTCGCAGTGCGGCTGGGGGCCGATGATCGTCGTCTATCCCGACGACGTGTGGTACGCGGGCGTGCAGGCCTCCGACCTGGCCGAGATCGCCGAGCGCCACCTCCTGGGCGGCGAGCCCGTCGAGCGGTTGCGCTACGCGCCGGGCGTGAAGGGCGCGAACAAGAAGAAGGACGCCCGCTAGGATGCGGCTCGCGAAGTGCCTCGTCCCGACCCTCCGCGAGGAGCCGGCGGACGCGGAGGCCCTCTCCCACCGGCTCATGCTGCGGGCCGGGCTCGTCCGGCAGCTCGCCGCCGGCGTCTACGTCTACCTGCCCATCGGGTATCGCCTCCTCGAACGCATCAACGTGATCATCCGGCAGGAGATGAACGCGATCGGCGGCCAGGAGATCCTCATGCCGGTGCTCCACCCGGCCGAGATCTGGAAGCAGTCGGGCCGCTGGGAGGGCATCCCGGAGATGTTCAAGCTGCGCGACCGGTGGGGCCGCGACATGGTGCTCGGCATGACGCACGAGGAAGTGGTCGCCTGGCTCGCCGCCCGGGAGATCCGCTCGTACCGCGACCTGCCGCAGATCTGGTACCAGATCCAGACCAAGGAGCGCGACGAGGCGCGCCCCCGCTCGGGGATCCTCCGCACCCGGGAGTTCCTCATGAAGGACTCCTACACGCTCGATCCCGACGTGGCGGCCCTCGACCGGTCCTACGCGGCGCACGAGGCGGCCTACCGCCGGATCTTCGAGCGCTGCGGCCTGCGCTTCCACGTGGCGCAGTCCGACCCCGGCATGATGGGCGGGCTGGGCGCCCACGAGTTCCTGGCCCCGTGCGCCGCCGGCGAGGACGAGATCGTGCTCTGCGCCGGCTGCGGTTACGCGGCGAACGTGGAGATCGCCCGCGGCGTGCCGGCCGCGCCGCCCTCCCCGTCCGGCGCGGCCCGGGGAGACGTGGCGACGCCCGGCGCGCGGACCATCGCCGAGGTGAGCGCGCTCCTCGGGATCGACCCCCGGCTGACGATCAAGTCGCTTCTCTACGTGACGGGCGGCGGCGAGCCCGTGCTGGCCCTGGTCCGCGGGGACCAGGGCCTGCACGAGCGCAAGCTCGCGCGGGCCCTCGGCGAGGACGTCCGTCCCGCGCACCCCGACGAGGTCCGCCAGCACCTCGGGGCGCCGCCGGGGTCGATGGGGCCCGTCGGCGCGAGCGTGCGCATCCTGGCGGACGAGCACCTGCGCGAGGGGGTCTACGTCGTCGGCGCCAACCGCGAGGGCTACCACACCCTCGGTGTCACCCCGGACCGCGACTTCCCGTGCCGCTTCGTCGACCTGCACGCGGTGGTGGCGGGCGAGGCGTGCGTGCAGTGCGGCCGGCCGCTCGCCGTGGAGAAGGTCATCGAGATCGGCAACATCTTCAAGCTGGGGACGAAGTACGCGACCGCGCTCGGCGCGATGTACCTGGACGAGTCGGGCACGGAGCGGCCCATCGTCATGGGCAGCTACGGCATCGGCCCCGCCCGCATCGCTGCCGCCGCCATCGAGCAGAACGCCGACGCCGACGGCATCGTGTGGCCGGCGTCCATCGCGCCGTTCCCCGTCCACATCGTCGTGGTCAGCCTCCGGGACGCCGCCCAGGTGGCGGCGGCCGAGGAGGTGTACGCGGCCTGCCAGCGCGCCGGCCTCGACGTCCTGCTCGACGACCGCGACGAGCGGCCCGGCGTCAAGTTCAAGGACGCCGACCTGCTCGGCATGCCGGTCCGGGTGACGGTGGGCAACGCCCTGGCCCGGGACGGCGTGGTGGAGATCAAGGAGCGCCGGGCCCCGCGCAAGGAGCACCGGGTGCCCCTGGACGCCGCGGTGAGCACCATCCGGTCGCTCGACGTCCTCGCCGGCGCGTCCTGATTGCGCGCCGGCCCGCGCCGAAATCGGCCCCGGCGCTTGCCACGGCCGGACCCCCGTGCTAAAGTCTCGAAAAAGTGGGCCCCGCCCACTTTTTTACTTTTGGCGGCGGTATGCTGGACGAGGAACGGGAAGCCCGGATCGAGCAGATCGTGGCCCCCGTGCTCCGGGACCACGGGCTGACCCTCGTGGATCTGGAGATGCGCGCGCACCGGCCGCGCGGGATGCTGAGGCTGTTCGTCGACAAGCCGGGTGGGGTCGGCATCGAGGACTGTCAGCGAGCGAGCCGCGAGCTCGGGGACGTTCTCGATGCAGCGGGCATCATCGAGGAGGCCTACGATCTCGAGGTGTCGTCGCCGGGGCTGGATCGCCGGCTCCGGAAGGACCGTGAATGGCGCTGGGCCGTCGGCAAGCGGGTGCAGGTCTGGCTGGCCGGCGGCGAGGAAGTGCGTGGTCGACTGCTCGACGTCGACCCGACGCGCGTGGTCCTCGACCGCGAGGGCGAGCAGGTCGAGCTGCCGCGGGGCGGCGTCACCAAGGCGCGCCTGGACGCCGACGTCCCGTGGCCGCGGCGGGCAGCGAAGACATGAACCGCGAACTGATCATGGTGATCGAGCAGCTGGGACGCGAGAAGGGGATCGACAAGGAGGTCCTCTTCGAGGCGCTGGAGTCTGCCCTGCTGTCGGCCTCGCGGAAGTCGGTCGGTCAGGCGGACAACGTCCGCATCCACATCGACCGCAGGACGGGCGAGTTCCGGGTCTACCACCGCAAGAAGGTGGTCGAGGAGGTCACTGACCCGGAGACGGAGATCGGCCTCGCGGAGGCCCAGACGCTCAATCCCGAGGCCGAGCTGGGCGTCGAGCTCGAGCTGCTCCAGGAGAAGCCGCTCCAGGACCTGGGCCGCATCGCCGCGCAGACCGCGAAGCAGGTGATCCTCCAGAAGGTGCGCGATGCCGAGCGCGAGGGGATCTACAGCGAGTTCGCGGGCAAGGAAGGGCAGATCGTCCGGGGCGTCGTGCACCGCATCGAGAAGCGCAACGTGATCGTCGAGATCGGCAAGGCCGAGGCGGTCATGCCGGAGCGCGAGCAGGTGCCCGGCGAGCGGTTCGGCCCCGGTGACCGCGTGCGCGCGTACGTGCTCGAGGTCCGCCGGGCGATCAAGGGCCCGCAGATCACGCTCTCGCGGACCCACCCCGGCTATCTCGTGCGGCTGTTCGAGACCGAGATCCCCGAGATCCAGGAAGGCATCGTGGTCGTCAAGGCGGCGGCCCGCGAGGCCGGCGAGCGCGCGAAGGTCGCGGTGGCCTCCACCAAGCGCGACGTCGACCCCATCGGCGCCTGCGTCGGGCTGCGCGGCACCCGCATCCAGGTGATCAGCCGGGAGCTGCGCGGCGAGAAGATCGACATCATCGAGTGGTCGCCGGATGCCGCGACCTTCGTGGCCCGGGCGCTGTCGCCGGCGAAGGTGTCGTCGGTCACCATCGACGACGGCGCCGAGGGGCAGCCCGCCGCCCTCGTCCTGGTGCCCGACAACCAGCTCTCGCTGGCCATCGGCAAGAAGGGGCAGAACGCGCGCCTCGCCGCCAAGCTGACCGGCATGCGCATCGACATCAAGAGCGAGTCCGAGATCGAGAGCGAGCGCGCGGCGGCGGAGCAGGGGCGCGCGGCGCTCGGGGGCTTCCCGGGCGTCACCGCGGAGGTGCTCGGCGCGCTGGAGGCAGCGGGTCTGGGGTCGCCGGAGGCCGTGGCCGCGGCCGACCCGGAGCGGCTGCGGGAGGTCCAGGGGCTCGGCGACGGCGCCGGGGAGCTCCAGGCGGCGGCGCAGGCATGGATGGCGGCGCGCGAGCAGGCGGAGACGGTGCCCGACGAGCCGCCGGCCGTCGAGGCCGAGCGGCCCCCGGGGGCGGCATGACGCCGCCGATCCGCACCTGTCTGGGCTGTCGGGCGCGGCGGCCGAAGACCGCGATGCTCCGGCTGGTGCGGGGGGCGGGGGGCGTCGTTGTCGTGGATCGCCGGCGGACGGCGGGGGGCCGCGGGGCCTACGTGTGCGAAGATCCGGGGTGCCTGGAGCGCGCGGTGCGGGGCGGCCGGCTCGCCCACGCGTTCCGTGCGCCCAGCGACCCGGGGCCCGAGCTCCGGGGGGGCGCGGGTGCGCCGGCGACGGAACCGGTCGAGCGGCGACGCCGAGAGCGCCGGGCCCGGACCGCGGCGGGGGCGAGCGCGTGATGAGCGGAGCGAACGAGCGGGGCGAGCGCTGAACCGGGTTGTTCATCAGGAGGTGAGTCGGGCGTGGCAGCGAAGGTAAAGCTGATGGAGCTCGCGAAGGAGCTCGGGGTGACCAGCAAGGACCTCATGGTCGCCGCCGAGGAGATGGGACACAAGGGCGTCCGCGCCACGACTCCGGTCGACCAGAAGCTGGCGAACGAGTTGCGCCTCAAGCTGGGCCGCGGCCGCGAGCTGCCGGAGGAGACCAAGCCGAAGCGCGCTGCCCGGCCGCGCCCCGTCAAGGACGGCGCGGCGTCGGAGGGTGCGGCGGCCGAGACCGCGCCGGCCCGCCGGCCGAGCCGTGGCCGGAAGAAGACCGAGGAGCCTGCCGAGGAGACGCCGGTCGAGGTGCGGCCGGCCGCCACGATCGTCAAGCCCCGGCCCGCGCCCGCCGTCACGCTGCCCGAGCCCCCCGGCATCGTGAAGCCCGCGGAGACCCCGGAGACACTGCCGGACGCCGCTCGCCTGACGCCGCCGCCGGCGGCCGAGCCGCCGCGGCCCGCGGCCGCCACGCCGGGAGCTCCGCCGGCGCCCCCGGCACCGGCCACGAGGAAGCCGGAGCCCAAGATCGTGCCGTTCCGGCCGGCGGTGGAGCGGCCGACCCCGCCGCCGCGACCGTCGCGGCAGCCGGTCGGGCCATTCGCTCCGCCCCGCATCACCCACGCGCCGGCCCGTCCC
>JAICGY010000157.1 GCA_025922915.1 Candidatus Methylomirabilota bacterium
ACGGTTACATCGGGTTCATGCTCGACTTCTTCCGCCGGCTGCGCGGGGAGGGTCGCCTGGTCTTCGTCTGCCTCCACCCGACCGAGGTGTACCACCTGGACATCCTCCGGGAGATCTGCGAGCAGTACGTCTTCGTGCACGGCGGCCGGGCGAGGGCGTTTGCGGACTTTCCGGCGCTGATCGCCGGCGAGGAGGCGCGAGCCTACCTCGGCGCCACGCTTCCCGCCGCCCGCTGATCCGCGGAGGGCGGGAGCAGTGGCGCGGTGCGATACTCCGACCGTGACCGATCTCGCCACGCGTTTGCAGCAGCTCGACTGGGACGCGCTCGAGCGAGGGCTCTGGGACTGGGGCTACGGACGGACGGGCCCGGTGCTCACGCCCGAGGAATGCGCGGGCCTGGTGGCGCTCTACGACGACGACGCGCGCTTCCGCAGCCGCATCGACATGGCGCGCTACCGGTTCGGCATCGGCGACTACAAGTACTTCGCGGCGCCCCTGCCCCCGCTCGTCGAGACCCTCCGCGTCCACGCCTACCCTCCCCTCGCCACCATCGCCATCGCCTGGGAGCGGGCGCTCGGTCGCCGCCCGGCCCATCCGACCGACCTCGCCGGTCTCCGGGAACGCTGTCGGCGCGCCGGGCAGACGAAGTCGACGCCGCTGCTCCTGCACTACGAGGCCGGGGGCTACAACTGCCTGCACCAGGACGTCTACGGCGACGTCGTCTTCCCGCTGCAGATCACCGGCTTCCTCAGCCGGCGCGCCGTCGACTACCAGGGCGGCGACTTCCTGCTCGTCGAGCAGCGGCCACGCGCCCAGTCGCGCGGCGAGGCGATCGCCTGCGAGCAGGGCGAGCTCCTGATCTTCCCCACCCGCGAGCGGCCGGTGCGCGGGGCGCGGGGCTGGACGCGCGTGGGGATGCGCCACGGCGTGAGCCGCGTGCTCGCCGGCACGCGCTACACGCTCGGCGTCATCTTCCACGACGCCCGGTGAGAGGCGCGCCGGCGCGGCCCGCGGCCGCTCCCGCCGGGCGCCGCCCATGATCACCGCCGGCGTGGATCTCGCCTCGCGCGACACCGCCACCGCGTCCTGTACCGTCGAGTGGAGTGCCGCCGGCGCCCGCGTCGTCGCCCTGCGTTGCGGACAGGGCGACGACGATCTCGTCGACGTCATCGCGGCCGCCGACGTGACGGGCATCGACATCCCGCTGGGCTGGCCCGACGCGTTCGTCGCCTCGGTGACGGCCCACCATCGTGGCGAGCCGTGGCCATCCGCGCCCCTCGCGTCCCTCTGCTACCGAGCGACCGATTTGCACCTCGAGCAGCGCCTGCGCGCCCTCGGCACCTCGCGGCGCCCGCTGAGCGTGACCACCGATCGGATCGCGATCCCGGCCATGCGCGCCGCGCGCCTGCTCCCGCGGCTCGCCGCTCGCGGGATCCCCGTCGACCGCGCGGGATCCGGACGGGTCGTGGAGGTCTATCCCGCCGCCGCGCTCGACGTCTGGGGGCTGCCGTCCCGGCAGTACAAGGGCGTGGAGGGCGCGGCCACCCGTGCCCGGCTGCTCGCCGCGCTCGAGCAGCGCCTGGCACCCACGCTCTCGCTGGACGGCGCAACGCGCGCGACGTGCAGCGCCAGCGACCACGCGCTCGACGCGCTCGTGGCCGCGCTGATCGCCCGCGCCGTGGGCCGGGGACTCTGCGCACGGCCCCCGGACGACCAGCTAGCGCAGGCGCGGCGCGAGGGCTGGATCGCCCTGCCGGACCCGGGCAGCCTCGAGCGGCTGACCTGAGCGGGCCTGGCCCGACCCGAACCTCGGTCTCGGCAGGCTCTACCCTATGCCTGAGGACTACCGCGGCGCTGTATGTCACCGCGGATGGAACGGTGGCCTTCGACGTATCCGCTCGTATCGTCACGGTGACCAAGACGTGAGCTCGGCACTCTCCCTGGACGGCGCGACGCACGGCCCGGGCGCGCACCTCCCCCGACCACCCTGAACGGTGTTACCCTGATCGCGCGCGTTGCGGCGCACGGTACCTCGGTCCGTGAGTGGTCCTGGCCGGACAAGGGGAGAAGAACGATGGCGCGCACGTACGGGCGACTCTCCCGCGTTTCGCTTCCCTCCGCCACGCTGGCCCTGCTGCTGCTCCTGGCCCCCGTCCGTGCGGAAGCGCAGGCCGGGAAGGTCGGGCTCCTTGGCACGCTGGACGCCGCCAACTACGAGCACCTGGTCACGGCATTCGTCCAGGGCCTGCGCGAGTCCGGCGACCCGGAGAGCCGGAGCGTCACGTTCGAGCCGCGCTACGCCGGGGGCCGGCTCGCTCGCCTTCCCGCTCTGGCCCGTGAGCTGGTCGAGGCCAAGCCCGATCTGATCGTGGTGTGGGGGGACCCCGCGGTCAAGGCAGCGAGGGCGGCGACGAGCACGATTCCGCTCGTCATGATCGCGTGCGACGCCGTGGCGGCCGGTCTCGTGGACCGTCTGGCGGGCACGTCGAGCAACTTGACGGGGGTCAATTGCATGTCGGCCGAGATCGCGTCGAAGCGCCTCGGGATCCTGCGCGAGCTCCGACCAGGGTTGTCCCGGGTCGGGATCCTCTGGAATCCCGACGACCCCAGCAAGGCCGTCGAGCTGAGCGAGACCCGGCAGGCGGCCCGCGCGATTGGCCTCCAGCTCCAGCCGGAGGAGGTACGGGACCTCGCCGCCATCAACGACGCGTTCCCTCGGCTGAAGCAGGTCGACGCCCTGATCGTCCTCGGGGATGCCTTGACGTTCTACCACCGGTCCTTGATCGCCGACCTTGCCGCCGCGAACCGGCTCCCGACCATCTACGCGTTCCGCGAATGTGTCGACGCCGGGGGCCTCATGTCGTACGGACCGAACAAGAGCCGGATGTTCGAGCTCGCCGGCAGGTACGCGGCCAGGATCCTCAAGGGCGCCCGGCCGGCGGATCTTCCCATCGAGCAGCCGACCCAGTTCGAGCTCTTCGTCAACGCCAAGGCCGCCCGGGCCCTCGACCTCGCCCTCCCGCGCACCCTTCTGCTCCAGGCAGACCACGTGATCGAGTAGTCGACCGCCCCGCGCCTTCCCCGCGGCGGCCGGCATCGCCCGGCCGCCGGAAGAGAAGTGAGGTCGAGACTCACGATGGCGGAGGGAACCCTGCTCCTGATCCTCCCTTCATCGGATGGAGCTTTGCAACGTGGACCGCCGGGCTCGCCTCGGTCGTCCCTCACCGTCGCGGCGCTCGTACTGCCGTTCGCGGTCTCGGTCGAGCATGGGCCGGAAGGGGAGGTGATGCCGTTCACGCTCGAACCGGCAGGAGGGCAGCATGTCGGCCGAAGAGAACAAGGCGCTGGTGCGTCGTCTCCTCGAGAGACTGCGAGGCGGCTGGAGCCCTGGCGTGATGGAGGAGTTCTTTGCACCGGGCTACCGACGATACCTCAACCCCACGATGCCACCGCTCACCCCCGATGAGCAGCGCGCTCGAGCGAGCCGGCTGCGGGCGGCGTTCCCCGACCTCACGGCGACCCTCGAAGACCTCCTCGCCGAGGGTGACCGGGTCGCATACCGGGCTGACCATACGCGGCACTCATCAGGCCGCCTTTCAGGGCATTCTCCCGACGGGGCGGCGAGTGACCGTCGCCTTCACGGCGATCGTTCGGGTCGAGGACGGCAAGCTGGTCGAAGAGTGGGGCGGGCTCGATCTGTTCGATCTCCGGCGACAGATCGAGGCGGTCGTGACCGCCGGCCCGGACGGCCGATGACCAACGAGCCGACGTCGGCGAGCACCTCATGGATCTCCTGGCCTCTTTCTGAGCCAGCACGCCGCTGTGCACGCGAGCTGGGCTGAGTGGCGACCAGATGCGTCTACGGCCAGGCCCGCATCTCAACTCGCTCGTGTGGCTCGTCTGGCACATGGGGCGGACCGAAGACGTCGCGGTGAACCTCGTGGTCGCGGGTCGCGATCAGGTCCTGGAACGAGGTGGGTCCGTCGGATGAGCGTCCCTGGCGTATCATCGGGACCGGGATGACCGACGCCGAGGTCGCCGAGAGCCCGCAAAGCATCGCGTTCGCCGAGTGGGACGCGCGGAGCCGACCGCAGAGCTCCTGGTCGATCCGTTGACCACGGGCGACATCGCATCCCCGGAGAGGGCGCCCGACGCCTGGGACGATTTCTTACGGGCGGCCCGACGGCAGGCCGCCGCCGCGGGCTGGACTTTTCACGACGCGAATACCGCGAGGGGCATCACACTCCACGAGGGCGAGTTCCTCGTCCTGGCGGAACGAGACGGTGACGAGTTCGTCTTGCAGCGCACCGACCCGCCATCGGAGGAGCTGTTCCAGCTGACGTCGCACGACGGGGCGCCCCGGCCGGTCGGAGGAGGCGAGATCGCCGACATCCTTCGACGGCCCCGGCGACAGGCCTGACCACGTGGCAACTGACGAGAACCCCAGACCGTCCGGGTTCGCGTGGCACGGCGGGGCGTGGTGGGGCCGGCCGTGCCGCCGCGTCCCGGTGCCCTGGTGTCGACGTACCTGTCGTACCCGATCGTGGCCCCTCTTCCGGGGGTGATGCTCCTGCTCTTCCTGCGAGAGCGCAAGGCCAGGCGAGGCTAGGTCCCATGGCGGACATCTACACCAGGATCACGGGAGCACCCGCGAGCATCCTGGGGGGCTTGATGGCTGCCCTGGAGACCCGCGCCGCCGACCCGCAGCAGCGGGGCATGCTCCAGACATACCTGACCGACGCCGCCCTCCCGCCGGGAGCGCGCGTGCTCGAAGTGGGTTGCGGCACCGGCGCCGTCACCCGCGCCCTGGCGGCGTGGCCGGGAGTGAGCGAGGCCGTCGGGGTCGACCCCTCGCCGGTCTTCCTGGCGAGGGCGCGAGAGCTCGCCCGCACGCTGACGACCATCGTCTTCGAGGAAGCGGACGGGCGCACCCTCCCGTTCGGAGCAGCCGCGTTCGATGCGGTCGTCTTTCACACCACGCTGTGCCACGTGCCGGATCCCGGAATCGCCCTGCAGGAGGCGGCACGCGTTCTCCGGCCCGCAGGGCGCCTCGCCGTGTTCGAAGGCGACTACGCCACGGCCACGCTGGCCACGGGAGCCGAAGACCCCCTGGACACGTGCGCCGAGGCGTTCCGCGAGCACTTCGTGCACGATCCCTGGCTGGTGCGTCGTCTGCCGGCGCTCGTGCGGACGGCGGGCCTGGACCCCGTGTGCGTCCGAAGCCATGGCTACGTGGAGCTCGGGCCGGGCTTCATGCTGTCCAGCTGGGTCGATCTGGGAGCGGATGCGCTGGTCGCGGCGGGACGGATCGGGCCCGACCTGGCGGCCGGGCTGAAGGCCGAGGCGCGACGGCGCATCGCGAGCGGCGAGTACTTCGGCCACATCGCATACCTCAGCATCGTGGCCCGGAAACCGGGTTGACCACGGCTGCCGGCCGGGCGAGAGGACCGGCGTCACTGGAACTGCACCACGTCTTCCAATCCGCGGTGGCAGGGCGCGTGGAGGTGAGGCCTCGTGTTCAACCTGTTCAGATCCGCACCCTTCGTGGACGAGCGACTCGGAGAGCTGCGCCGCTCACGGGGCGGGTGGCGCGGGACCCTCGTCCTGGACGGGACCGTCTCGGTGCCCCTCGTCGTGAGCGGCTCGCGTCGGGCGCCCCACCCCGAGGCCCTGCGCATGGCGCGCGCCGTGCCGTCGGAGCTGCCGGCATGGCGCCCCGTGATCGAGCGAGCGCTCTTCGAGCATTACACCCCGTACGCCGAGGCGGCCACCGCCGACGTGCCCGCGATCCGTGAGCCGGCATCGGTCTGGGCCCACACCCGCGTCGACTACGTCCAGGTCGCCCCGCTCGATGGTCCGCTCACCGTCGAGATCGGCTATCGGGTCGCGTGGGACGAGGAGCACACGCTGGGCGCGCGGCTCCGGGACGGCCGGCTCGTGGAGCTCAACGGGAGCGTCCTGGCTCCGTAGCACGCGGAGGCCCGCTACACGTCCTCGCGGAGCACGGCCAGGAAGCGCTCGCCGAAGGTGGCCGCCTTCCACTCGCCCACGCCCTTGACCTCGAGCAGCGCGGCCCGCGTGCGCGGGCGCAGGCGCGCCATGTCGCGCAGCGAGGCGTCGCTGAAGATCAGGTACGGCGGCACGCCGCGCTCGTCGGCGAGGGCACGGCGGAGCGCGCGCAGCCGGTCGAAGAGCACGCGGTCGTAGCCGGCGGGGGCGGGCGCGTCGTCGCTCGCGCCCGGCGTGGCGCCCGGGCCGGCGTCGGCCGCCGTGGCCCGGACGGCGGTCGCGCTCGTGAGCGCCGGCGGGGTGCCCTCCCCGCGCAGGAGCGCGCGCCCGCGCTCGGTGAGCCCGAGGGTCGGGTACTCGTCGTCCGAGCGCGCGACGAGCCCGTGCCCGAGGAGCTGGTCGATCCACGCCCGGACCTGGCCCTTCTTCTCCCCGCGGAGCGAGGCGTAGGCGGCCAGCCGGTCGTGGCCCAGCTGGGCGATGCGGCTCGTCGCGGCGCCGGCGAGCACGTCGGCGACGTGGCCCGCGCCGAATCGCCCGCGCAGCTCGGCGACGCCGCCCAGGATCCGCAGCGTGATCCCGCTCGTGTCCTCGCCGGCCACCGTCTCGCCCAGGCACACGTCGCACGCGCCGCAGCGCTCCGCCTCGTACGCCTGGCCGAAGTAGGTCACGAGCGCGCGATGGCGGCAGACCGCCTGCTGGCAGAAGGCGTACATCTCGCCCAGCTTCCGCAGCGCCCCCGGGGGCGGCTCGCTGCCGTCGGGCGCCAGCACCGACTTCCACAGCCCGTAGTCGCTCCCGCTCACGAGGAGCAGGCACTCGGCCTCCAGGCCGTCGCGGCCCGCGCGCCCCGCCTCCTGCTGGTAGTGCTCGAGCGACTTCGGCATCCCCGTGTGGACGACGTAGCGGACGTTGGACCGGTCGATGCCCATGCCGAAGGCGACGGTGGCGACGACGATGTCGGCGCGCTCCTTGACGAACGCGTCCTGGTTGGCGCGGCGCTCGTCGTCGGCGAGCCCCGCGTGATAGCGCAGCGCCCGCAGCCCGCGGCGCGCCAGGGCCGCGGTGAGCTCGTCGACCTCGCTCCGGCGGATGCAATAGATGATGCCGGCCTGCTCGCGGTGGCGCGCGACCGCGGCCAGCACCTGGGCGAGCCGGTCGGTCCGCGGCCGCACCCGGTAGATGAGGTTCGGGCGGTCGAACGACCCGACGAGCACGCTGGGGGCCTTCAGGCGCAGCTCCTCCACGATGTCGCCCCGCACCTGCGGCGTCGCGGTGGCCGTGTAGGCATGGATCGCCAGCCCGGGGAAGGCGTCGCGCAGCAGGCGCAGCTGCCGGTACTCCGGGCGGAAGTCGTGCCCCCACTGGCTGATGCAGTGCGCCTCGTCGATGGCGAAGAACGCCGGCGCCGCCTGGCGCAGCCGCGCGAGGAAGCCGTCCATGACGAGCCGCTCGGGTGCGACGTAGAGGAGGCGCACGCGGCCCGCGGCCACGGCGGTCAGCACGGCGACGCGCTCCCTCGGCGTCTGGCTGCTGTTCAGGAACGCGGCCGGCACGCCCGCCTGGCGCAGGCCTTCCACCTGGTCCTGCATGAGCGCGATGAGGGGCGACACCACGACGGCGAGCCGGCCCAGGTTGGCTGCCGGCGCCTGGTAGCAGAGCGACTTGCCGCCGCCCGTCGGCAGCACGACGAGCGAGTCGCGCCCCTCGAGGACGCAGGCCATCGCCTCCTCCTGGAGGGGGAGGAAGCGGCCATAGCCCCAGACGCGGCGGACCGTCTCGTGCAGGAACTCTGTCTGGACGATGGCGCGATGATAGCGGACGCCGCCGGGACCGCCTAGCGTCGACGATCGGGAACACCGCGCCGGCGTCGGGCGCCGCGCGCCGGTCAGATCGGTAGCGGCAGCTGCTCGGGCTCCGGCGGCGGCGCGAGGCGCGCCGGGCGACGGTCGGCGATGCCCATCCGCTCGCGCAGCGCGGCGACGTGGACCCGGATCGGCTCGGCGGCGCGGCGATCGAGGTACGCGCGCGCGTAGAGCCGCTCGTACTCCGGCAGCAGCGCCGGCCAGTCGCGCGCGAGACGCTCCAGGAAATGCTCCCGCGTCCCGGGCTGCAGGTGCAGCACGTTGCACCAGAGGCGCGTGGCGCCGGCGTCGCGGGCCGCTCGCACGACCTCGGCCAGCCGGTCCGGGTGATCCGTCAATCCGGGCAGGATGGGCGCCATGCCGACGCCGGCGTCGATGCCGGCGTCCACGAGGGCACGCAGCGCGCGCAGACGCTGTGGCGGGGGGGCGGTGCCCGGCTCGGTGCGCCGCCAGATCTCCGTGTCCAGCGTCGGGACGGAGAAGTTGACGTCGACCTCGGCGCGCTGCGACGCCAACCGCAAGACATCCGTGTCGCGGACGATCAGCGGGCCGCGCGTGACGATCGAGAACGGGTTGCGGGCGGCGGCGAGCACCTCGAGGCAGCGCCGCGTGAGCCGGTAGCGCCCCTCCGCGGGCTGGTAGGGGTCGGTGGCGGCGCCGATGGCGACGCCCTCGCGCCGCCACGACGGCCGGGCCACCTCCCGGGCCAGCACCTCGGCGACGTTCACCTTCACCCGGATGGATCGCCCGTAGCGATCGTCGCCCGGCCGGTCGGCCCGCTGCTCGAACGCCCGGACGTAGCAGAAGGTGCAGCGGTGGACACAGCCCATGTACGGGTTGAGCGACCACCGGAACGGCATCCCCTCGACGCGGTTGAGCGCCGAGCGGCACGGCTCCTCGCGATACTCGGCTCGCACGCCGACTACTATACAGGAGACGAGTCGAGAGCGCTTCCGGCCGCGGCCTAGTCGAACGAGGGCGCCGCCGCCGGCCCCTCCTTCTTCTCCGGTCCCTCGGTCATCGTCGCCTCCGTCAGCAGCAGCAGGCTCGCGGCCGACACGGCGTTC